>CACZYK010000073.1 GCA_902785295.1 uncultured Clostridium sp. | reverse complement strand
AAATAAGGAGTGAGTAATATGGGATTTTGGGGAGTTGTTTCATCAATAGGTAGTGCTTTGTCTTCAGCATGTAGTACTATATGTTCAGGAATATCAAGTTTATGTTCATCAATTGGAGGAGCATTATCATCTGCAATAAGTACAATTTCAAGTACATTAGTAACTGGACTAGGAATTGGATTAAAAGAGATAGCAATTGGCTTGAAAATAATTTGTACTATAGTTTCCTTTATAGCAGAGGCAATTGGAATAAAAAAAGAAGAGGAAAGTCCAGAGGAACTTGCAATGCAAGCAGAGCAAAGTGATAAAAAACCAGAAGATTTTGATAGTATAAATGAATATATAGAATATTTAAGAGAAAATATAAAGGTAGATAAAGAAAAGTTAAATAATTTATCAGAAGAAGAAAAGTGCAAGTATCAAGCAGTTGGTACAGCAATTTATGTAAAAGGTATAGAAGAAAAGTATGATATGACTATAAGTCCACAATTTTTAATTGCGGCAAAGGATTTAAACTTATCAGGACAGGAAGTAAAGGCATATATGGATAATTTTAAAAAGGCTGGAATTACTGATATGAATCAAATGTTAAAGTACTTAAAAAATGATATTGATACTAAAGAAAATAAGATAAAAGTTGATGATGCTATGGTAAGTACATTAAAAGAACTTAATCCTGAAATGAGTGATGATGATATATTTGGGAAATTAAATAATATGTCACTTGATAAATAAAATCTACAATGCTATATTAAAATTATATGTTAAAATTTATTGGTAGAAAGGTAGATAATATGTTATATAGATATTTATTTTTTATAGAAAATGAAAATATTAGAGTTTTTGATTATGAAAGCAAAGAATTTTTATCTAATAAAGGTGAAAATATATTTAAATATGATGAAACTTTCTGGGAATGGTGGATAGATTCAGCCTCTTATAACATAGAAACAGGACAAGCTGATTTTTGTATTATTTATGATAAGGAAGATAAACTAATATTAAATCATAAATTAAGAAAAAGTGAAAAAACTATTTGGCAAAAGAAAACTTTAGAGAAAGTTTTATTTGAATATATGCAATTTTCTAGTATGGAAATAAATATTAATAATGGACAAGATATATTACTTATAGAAAATAAACCTACAAGGCTATTTAACTACATAGAAAAGAAAAAATTTAATGCATTTATTTATAATTATAAAGTTGAAGTAGAAAATTTAGTAGACGAATCAGAAAAAGAGGAAAGTGCAATAGCTAGATGGTATAGAGAAAAAATGCGTCGAGAACAAACAAGATAAAAAATATGAGACTGTCACAAAAAATTGTAATAATATATATTTAATGTGACAGTCTTATTAAAAACTTTTTTTATTTATTATTTGTTTAAGTTTTGATTAGTTTATGAGATAGTTCTTAAAAATCAAACCAACTAGAGTTAATGTTATATTCCACTCTGCAATTAAAGATTAAATCATCTATAATTTGGGGTAATAAATTATTTTCGATACATGTATACAAATATTTTATAAGAGTTTTTGATGTAATAATTTCATCAAAACACTTAAGATATTTATTTAAAATATTTTTATCTGAATATGTTTTGGAGGCATCTTCTGATATCTTTTTATAAATTTCTTCTGGTGTTTTATTACTTTTAACTATAAAAGTAATAGGAAATTTGTTAAGCTTGTCTATATCTAAAAAATATTTTTTGAAATTTAGAGTTTCTGTCACTTGAAAAACTCTTCCTAAAGGTATCATTAAAAAATCTATTCCACCATCATTAGAGTTTGTTCTTCCCATTTTATATAACTTTGGATTTATTTTAGAAATATTTTCTTTTGAAGTACCAATATACACAAATTGCATTTCATAGTAATTTTTACAAATAACATAAGATACCACTTCAAAAATTCTAGCATCAACTTTTTTATCAAGTTTTTCTTCTATAAAATGTATGCTTTCATTAATGTTTTCATGCCAATGTTCTTTATAATATAAGCATTTATTAAAAAAATCTTTAAATTGTTTAATCTTTAATCTTACATATTCAGTAATAACAATTATACAAATATTTGCAATATTATAATTTTGTCCATTTTTTAATTTTACATATAATAATTTTTCATTTATATAATATCTAGCTTTGTTTTCATCTTCATTTTCCAAAATTATTATAGGTTCTTCTTTTGTTACTTTTTTGAATAAATTCTTAAACTCCCCATTACATCTATTATTTAGTGCATGATTTTGAATTTTTTCTCCAAAAGGCAATTCGTGAATTCTATTCATAGCATTTGTATACATCATACCACTATAATTTTCATTATACTTTCCAGTTCCAAAATATCCACTAGATAAATAATCTTCTATTAATACATAGATAGCATATATATTAGCAAATGAACCTCTTGCTTTTGAATCCCTTTTAACAGACAATGTTTTCTTTTGTAAATACTGCAATAAACATGATTTTTCTAATAGTTCATTTGCTATATTAATATCTAATTTTTTATATAAAATATCGGTAATAAAATTGTTACTCATATTTCCTCCTATTAAATTAATTAAATTATAGCATCTATTACCGATATTGAAAACTGCTTATAAACTTGAAGTTATAATATTATTATCATGGTCTTTTTTTGATTTGTTTTTAGTTTTTCTTTTTAAGTCTTTTTCTAAAATTTCTCCATTATATTCGTTACTTATACCAGTTCTTCTAATACCAATTTTGAAAAAGTCAGGGTTTAAGTCTATTCCTATAGCTTTTCTATTTAATTTTACAGCGACACTTGAAGTTGTAAAGGAACCACTAAATGGGTCAAGAATTATATCATTTTCATTGCTTGATGCTAAAATTATTCTTTTTAACAACTCCTCTGGTTTTTGTGTAGGATGGTTTTCATATTCTTCCATCTTATAACGTACTCTACTAAAGTCCCATACGTTTCCAGGAACTTTTTGAGTATTATATGGTTGGGGTGGAGTCTTTCTATAATCTATTAATTTTCTTTTAGCTCCAGTTTTAGCTTCAACTAATATATCTTGATAATTAAAAGTATATTTACTTTTAGCTGTTTTGTTTACCATAAGTATAGGCTCATATAACGAACCATAAATTTTCTTAGATTGAACTCCTGAACTATCATAAGTCCAAACAATCCTTGATAAAACATTATATTTTTTAGATACATATACATCTAAAAAAGGCATATATTGTGTTGCTGTCATAAAATACATAACACCATCATCTTTTAATATTCTAAAACATTCGTCAATCCACAATTTGCACCATTCTATATATTCATCTACTTCATTCCATTTATCAATATTATTCCCAAAATTTTTTCCAATATTATATGGTGGGTCAGCAAAAATTAAATTAATACTTTTTTCATTTATTTTTTTTAAAATCTTAATGCTATCGCTACATATAGCAAGGCTATTTTCATTTCCTATATGTTCAATATTCTCTAGGTTAATCAAGTTACTATAAAACATGTTATCACCTCATCATTTAGTCTTTTCTATTATACATTAAATTTTAGTTTTTAACTATTTATTCTTCAAATTCCCCGAATGTCTCTAAAAATATGAAAATAGCAAAAGTAATTATTATAATAAATATGTTCATTACAAGATTAAGTGGTGTGAATATATTTTTTATTATGTTTAAAATAAAATATACAAGCAAGCTTAAAAGCAAGTATATTATTGTATTTATCAAAGAAAGATTTAAATCTATATGTTTTTTTATTTCATAGACATTCATAATAAGGCTTACAACTGATGTTAAAAATAGAGTGATTGTGTAGCCATAGATATTTATACTTTTTATTGATGTAAATATAAATAGTCCTATAAGCTCTAAAACTGCTATAATCATTGAATTTCTTAGGATTATTGTTTGTTTATTTATTCCATTTAGAATACCAAACATTGTAGTTGAAGCAAAAAAAACAGGTGCAGAAAGTGAAGCGTATTTTATATATTTTCCTAAGTCATTTCTTTTGTAAAAAATTTCTCCTAATTCATCAGGAATAAGACAACATATTGTTGCAGTAGCTAGTCCTAAAATAAAGGCAATTTTTATTACTTTATGGATTCTAACTGAAATATCATAATAGTTTCCTTTGCTTATTGATTGTGATAAATCTGGTATAAGGAGAGTGTTTATTGAGTTTACTACAATAAGAGGCATTCCTATAATCATCATTGCCATTCCTGTGAATTTACCAATCATGGAAAGAGCTTCACTATGGGTAAATCCTGAAAAAACAAGACAACGTGGAATAATAAGTGTTGATAATGTTGCAAAAATATTGCTTAAAAATCCATTTAAAGTTAAGGGAAGACAAATAACTAAAACATTAAAAAGGAGTTGAGAGCGTCTTTCTGGTTTTTCATAGGTTTTTGGAAGTTTTGTTATACAATATTTATAATAAATATAAAGAAGTACTAGGCTTTGAAGTTCTCCAAGACATAAAGCAACATAGCATAAGGTAACAAGAAGAGTTAAATCTTTTGCAGAAAAAAGATAAATAAGCATAGCAACTATGAATATTCTTAAAGCTTTTTCTAAAATATCAATTCCAGCTGGAATGGTTATTTTAGATGTTCCCCAAAAGTAGCCTTTTAATATATTTGAAAGTGCAATAAATATCATGGCAGGGCAGGTTACCTTAATAGCATCAATTGTTCTTATATCACTTACTCCATATTTCCCAATTGCAGGTGCAAATATGAATACAAGAATGCTTATTAAAAGTCCCCAAAAAAAGTTGAAAATAGCAACATTTTTAATAGTTTTTACTAGATTGTTATTTTCGTTTTTAGAAACATAAACAGCAGATATTTTAGAAATAGAAGCAGAGATACCAGCAGACATCATACATATAAAAAGATTATATATAGGCATTACTAAGTTATATAATCCCATTCCTTCAGGACCTAGTATATGGGAAAGATATATTGAAAAGATAAAACCTAAGACACCAGTAGTAATATTTGAAGCAGTTAGTAAAAAAGAATTTTTAAAAAAATTATCTTTCTCCAAGCAAATTCACTCCTTATAAATCACAATAAAGTGTATTCTTATAAAAAATAATTTATTCTTTAAATCTTTGTTGATGATTATAAAGAGTAAATACAGAATTAAAAAATCATTTTATGTTATAATATTATTATTAAAATATAAAATGATTTTTGAAAGGTTAGGTTATTTATGAAGTATGTTGAGTCAGATACCTTAGAATTAAAGCGTTGTGTTACAAAAGAATTAAAAAAAGAGATAATTGCTTTTGCAAATACTAAAGGTGGAAAAATATTAATTGGAATAGAAGATGATGGGGAGATTATAGGAGTAGATAATGCAAATGAAGTTTGTGAACAGATATCTTCTATGATTAATGATGGTATAAAGCCAGATATTACAACTATGATTGATTTAAAAATAGTTAATATAGAAGGTAAAGATATTATTGAATTAAATGTTCAAAGAGGATGTGCAAGACCATATTATCAATCAGATAAAGGATTAAAACCATCAGGAGTTTTTATAAGACTTGGAAATACTTCAATTCCAGCAAATGAAACCTCTATAAGAAATATGATAATTGAAACAGATGGAACTAAGTATGAAAATATACGTTCATTAAATCAAGAGCTTACTTTTAATTATGCTAAAGAGGAATTTAAAAAGAGAGGATTGTTTTTTGAAGAAGTACAACAAAGAAGTTTAGGCATAATTGGAGAGGATAATTTATATACAAATTTAGGTTTATTATTGTCTGACCAATGTCAGCATATTATAAAAGTTGCTGTATTTGAAGGGATAGATAAGGAAATTTTTAAAACAAGAAAAGAATTTGGTGGGTCAGTGCTAAAGCAATTATCAGATGCTTATGAGTTTATAAATTTGAACAATAATGTTAATAGTAGTTATGAAGGATTATTAAGAATAGATTCATATGATTATGATAAACTTGTAATAAGAGAAGCATTACTAAATGCAATAATTCATAGAGAGTATTCTTTTAGTGGAAGTATATTAGTGAATATTTATACTGATAGAATAGAATTTATTTCATTAGGTGGACTTCCAACAGGTTTAACTTTAGATGATATAATGCTTGGAGTGTCTCAATGTAGAAATGAAAAATTGGCCAATGTTTTTTATAGATTAGAGTTAGTTGAAGCATATGGAACTGGAATACAAAAGATTAAAAAAGATTATAAAAATACAGGACTAACCCCTGAATTTAATGTAACACAAGGAGCTTTTCAAGTGGTTCTTCCTAATAAAAATATAAACAAAAAATAAAAATCACTTTGTTTTTCTAGTAATTTTAAATCAATTAATGATATAAAAAAGGAGCTGTTGTACAAAAAATTTAATTACAATATTGTATGAATATTTGTTTAGTTAACAGCACCTTTTTTATTTTGTGTCTATATTAAGATATTATTTTAAATTTTCAGGGTTTAAGCATTTAAGCTCATCAATAACAAATATACCATCTTTTCTTATTAAAACATCATCAAAGTATATTTCTCCTCCACCATATTCAGGTCTTTGTATCCATACTAAGTCCCAGTGAAGAGCAGATTGATTTCCGTTATCTGCATCCTCATAACAGCATCCTGGAGTAAAGTGTATAGAACCTGCAATTTTTTCATCAAATAATATGTCTTTCATTGGAGTAAGAATATAAGGATTTACTCCAATTGCAAATTCTCCTACATATCTTGCACCTTCATCTATATCAAATACTTTATTAATTCTTTCTGTATCATTTGAAGTAGCATTTATTATTTTACCATCTTTAAATGTAAGAACTACATTTTCATAAGTAAAGCCACCATGAGGAGAAGGAGTATTGTAGCTTATAGTACCATTTATAGAATTTTTAACAGGTGCTGTGTAAACTTCTCCATCAGGAATATTCATTTCTCCAGAGCATTTTATTGCAGGGATATCCTTTATTGAGAAAGTTAAGTCAGTACCAGGTCCTTTTAAGGTAACCTTGTCAGTTTTGTTCATTAATTCAACTAAAGAATCCATAGCTTTTGACATTTTAGAATAATCTAAGTTACATACATTAAAATAAAAATCTTCAAAAGCATCATTACTCATATTTGCAGATTGAGCCATTGATGGTGTTGGATATCTTAAGATAACCCATTTTGTTTTTGGAACTCTTATTTTGCCATGAACAGGTTCTGCAAAATTTATATTGTATAATGCCATTTTATCAGAAGGAACATCAGATAATATAGCAGTGTTATCACCAGACCTTATTCCAATATAAGCATCCATATCATTCATTCTTAAAGCTTCATATTTAGCCATTAAATCAAGCTGTTCTTTTGAAGTATTCATAAGAATTTCTCTATCTATTTCTTTATCCTTTAAAGTAACTAAAGGAATAGCCTTTGCTTTATAGGCTTCTTTAATAAGCTCTTTTACTAAATCTTTACACTCTCCTATACCTTCTATTAACACTTTTTCTCCAGGCTTTAAGGCACAGGAATAGTTAATTAAGTTTTTAGCTTTCATTTAAAAAAATCCTCCTTTTATGTTCATCTATAATGTAGTATATCACTTTGTTTAGAGTTTTTAAATTAAGGATATAATTTAAGTGTGTGTAAATATAAATAAAAATATAATAAATAGAATATAAAATCTTTCATAAATAGCTTTAAGTAACAATAATAAAACTAAAATGAAAATTACAGAATTATATTATTTAGATGATAAGATTAATATAGAAATTGAAGTATTTAATATATTATTTTGCTTTTCTGCTTTTTTTAGCTTTAAGTCAGGAATATATTTAATCTGCTCTAACTAAAGAAAAAAGAATAAAAAGTCAGAATTTGTTGACAATTACCTTTGTGAAATATATTATCAAATTAAATAAAATTTTAATTTGAGGTAGGGGATTAAAAATGGCACAAAGGGATTTTACAAAACAAGCAGAAGAAAACTTTTTTGATATTATAGATGAACTAAGTTTAATGGATGAACTAAGTTTAATAGAAGATTCAATAAAATATTTAAATGACAAAAGAAATACTATGAATTTTAGTTTTGAATTAAGAAGGTTTATATGTAAAAAGTTTGGAAATAAAACTAAGGATAATAAATATATTTGTACATTAAAGAATGAAAAAGAAGAAAAAAAAATAATTTTAGATAGTTATGATTTAGATGTGGGTTAAAGATGAAGTTAGTTGTAAAAGACATAAGCTTTTTCAAATTAGTTTTGCATTAGAAATGAGTATTGAAGAAACAAATATGTTTTTAACTAAAATTTTATGTGAACAGGGATATAATTTTAGAAATGAAGAAGAAATTATATATTATTTTTGCAGAAAAAATAATATGAGCTATGATAAGGCTAAAAGTTTAATAGAAATAGTTGAAAAAATAGATAACAATAAAAAGAAAGAAGAAGATATATACACAAAACATTTTAAGAAAGAAGTAGAAGTTATTAATAGTGAAGAAGAACTTTTAGATTATATTAAGAAAAATAAACATAATTTTAAAGGATTTAGTAGAACTGCAAAAGATAAATTTATAGAAGCCCTTAATACTGCTTTAGAGCTTTTAAGTATAAGAGATAGAGATGAAAATATGAATAAAGATAAGCTTGAAAGAGAAATGCTTTTAGGATATCCAAGAGATAAAATGGATTATGGAAAGGAATTTTTATCAGTTAAACAGTCAAAAATAAAAGATATTCTAGATAATATAACAAAAAGGGATAAGATGGATGCAATAACAAGTGGAAAGAGGGCTGTTACAAGAAAAGATTTAATATTTATAAATTTTTTTAATAGAAGTGTTCTTTCATCAGGAGAAGATAATATTATACATGATGCTAAATATGGCGAAGCAGCAAAATATTATTTTAATTTGTCTCAAAATAAGCCAATTGAAAATATGGAGTCATTTAGAGAAGAAATGGATGATATTTTAAGAGAAGTAGGCATGGGAAAATTATATATACCAAATAGATTTGATAATTTTATACTTTTAAGTTTATGTTACGATAAGCCTTTAGAGTTTTTTCAAGATTTAATATATGAATCTTTTTATGAAGAAGAATAAATAATTAGGAGTTGATAACCTTGAATGTAGGAGAAAATTTAATTTTAAAGCAGGGAAAAAATCAAATAGTTTTTAATATTGAAAAGATTCTAGGAGAGGGTGCAGGGTGTACTGTATATTATGTTAAGTATAAAGAAGATGATAAGTATGTACATTCAGGTGTTTTAAAAGAATTTAATCCTAAAGACAAGGAAGTAGACAAGGAAAAGTATAAAGAAAAATTTTTAAAATCCTATGAGCTTCAATTAAGCTTTAGAAGTAATTATGATGAAAAAATGAATATTACTTCAAATGCAGAAGGGCTATATGAAGGAAATAATACTATTTATATTTTAATGTCTTGTGATAATGGAGTTTCTTATGATGAAGTAAAAAATGAAAGCTTAAAAGATATTTTAAAAACCTCTTTAGCAGTAACAAAAGCCTTAAGTGCATATCATAAGGCAGGTTATCTTCATTTAGACATAAAGCCTAATAATATTTTAGTTATTCCAGAAACTAAGGAGTTAGTAAAGCTTTTTGATTTTGATAGTGTTGTAAAAAAAGAAGAATTAAAAGATTCTAGGCTTTCTTATTCACCAAACTGGTCAGCTCCTGAACTTATAGATGAAAGTAGGAATTATCTAATATGTGAAGCCACAGATATATATTCAATAGGAGCCATGGTTTTTAATAAAATATTTAATAAATATCCAACATCAAAGGATAGAAGAGCATTTTCAAGGTATGATTATAACAAAGAAGATAAACTTTTTAAAAATATGTCACCTAAGATATTTAAACTTCTTACAAATTTCTTTAGAAAAACCCTTCAAGCAACAGTAAAAAACAGATATCAAAATACTGAAGAAGTAGAAAAAGCATTAATCGAATTAATAGAAATAGCAAGTGGCAAAGCACCTTTTTTAAATGATATTGTATGGAGTACATCTCCAAAAGCATTAGGAAGGGAAGATGAACTTATAGAAATAGATAAAGCTTTAGTGCCTCAAAATATAGAGAAAAATATCATACAATACAATTTATACAATATACTGAAGGAATAAAGGATTTAATTTTATCTATGTCCTTTTCAAATATAAACGAAAAAGACTATTATGATGATGGAGAGTTAGACTTAGAAAGTTTATATGTAAATAAGTTAAATATTATAAATAATCTTGATGAAGGAAGTCTTATAATAGTTGATAACTTTAATGTAAGCTATGATAAAAATATTCAGGATATTATTTCATCAGGGGCAAATAAACACAAGGTTATTTTTACAACAAGAAATACAAATGAAGATTATGAGGATAAATATATTCATTTAAAAGCTATGAAAGAAAAGGAATGTATGAAACTTTTTTATGATTTTTATTCATCAGGAGTAGTTAAGGAAGAGGGAGCTGTGAAAGAATTATTAACTCTAGTTGATTATAATACATTATTAATAAAGCTTATAGCATTAAATTGTCAAAAACAAAGAATAAAAATAAGAGATTTTTATAAAAAGCTAGAAAATTGTGAGCTTTCAACAGTAAAGGGAAAAATTCGTCATACATCAAATTATTTAAAAGAAGAGGATAATAATAAAAGAATTTATGAACATTTATGTGCTATTTTTAATATTTCTGACTTAAGCTTAGAAGAAAAAGATATTTTAAGAAATCTTTCATTAGTAGGAAAAAGTAAAATATCAACAGTTGCTTTTGGAGAATGGTATGGACTAGAAGATTATGACTTTATAAATTCATTGATTGAAAAGGGATGGATTGAATGGGATAGAAAAAATGATATGATTTCACTTCATCATATTATTTCAGATTTATCCTATGAGGAGCTTAAACCAACAGGAGAAAATTGTGAAGACTTTATAATATCCATAACAAAATATATTACAAAAAAAGATTGGAAAACCTATTATTCAAAAAGAAGGGCATTATCATTTGGAGAGATTATAGCAAAAAGATTAGATGGAGAAAATGAGGTTACAGGAGAATTTTTTGAAAGATTAGGTTCAAAATTAGGGGAAGAAAGAGCTCAAAAATATTTGTTAAAATCAATCGACATATATAAGAAAATTTATGGAGAAGGAAGTCTTAAAGAAGGAGAAGTTTATTTTAAACTAGCAAATATTCAAAAAAGTATAGTATTTTATGAAGAAGAAAGTGAAATTAATGAAGCTTGGCTTAGAATTCAGCAATATTACAAAAAATATTTAGATATTATAAAAAATAATTTTAAAAATGAACTAGAAAAACTAGCAGAAGGATATATTAAATTGGCACAAGCTTATGAAGAAATAAATGTTAATGCTGTCTTTTTTGATGTTGAAGAAAAATTTGTATGGAATGAATCAGAAAAATATTACTTAGAAGCTTTAAAGATAATAGAGAAAAACTTTGACGAAGATAGCAAGGAAGCAAAAAGAATTTATACTTTATTAAATAATTTTTATTCAAATATGATGAATGAAAATGCAGATTATGAAAAAGCAGCCTTTTATGAATCAAAGCTTAATAAAGAGTATGTAACAAAAGTTGAATTATTATATAATTTAGCAAAAGAAACAAGGTATGATAATGATTTAGATAAGGCAATAGATTTTCTTACACAAGCTTTAAGAGAAGAAGAGGACGAAGTTTATACACCAAACTTTATATTAAAAGAGCTTAGTGAGATTTTTGAGCAGAAAGGAGAGTATGATAAAGCTTTAGAAAGTGCATTAAAGAGTATAAAAAATAGTGAAAGTGTAGAATTAGATAATTATGATTTTTTAAGTAGTTACCTTCAAGTAGGAAAGCTATACAATATAAAGAAAAATTTTAAAAGAGCAAAAGTATATCTTGAAAGAGTTTTAAGCTTTGGAGAAAAAATAATAGAAAATGACAAAGAAGAATTAGAAGAGACATTTTGTGCAGAATGTACTATAAAGGCATATGTGGAGCTTGGAAAGTGTAATGAAGAAAGTAAATTAGCTTATTGTTTAAAAGCCTTAGATATCTATAATAAATATGAAGGAAAACTTGATTCTTTGTATGTAAAAGAGTTGTTTGTAACACTAGCAGAACTATATAGCAATGACTACATCAAGGCAAAAGACTATTATATAAAAGCAGCAGAATATGTTAAAAATACTTATAATGATTTAGCATTAGAAATATATTTCAAAGCACTAGATGTTATAAAAAAGATTTTACCATCAGATGAAATAAATAATAGTTCTTCATCAAAAATAACACAAGATAATTCATCATCAAAATATAATAATTTTTCACCAGAAGAAAAAGATAAGGAATTATCTAATATTTACTTAAAAATAGGGGATATATTTAAAGAAGAAAAGTTTGATGATAAAGAATCTCTTTATTATTATTTAAAAGCTTTTGAGTGTTTAAAAAAATATATAGGAAAATACTCCTACGAAAAAGCAATATTAGAGCATAAAATAGGAATGGCTTATAGCATATTAGATGATAAAGAAAAAGGAGATTTATATCTAAAAAAATGTAACTATAAGCTTATAGCAGAAACACAAGAAAAATCAACTAATAATATAGCAGAAAAAATAAATAAAAGAAAATTTAAATGAAGATGAATACAAAACTTCAACAAAATATTATATAAGCAGACTAAATTTACTTGCAGACTTATATAAATATATTAAAGAGTATGAAAATGCAAAAAGATGCTACCTAGAACAGCTTGAGTTATGCAAAGGAAGTGAAGAGGAGGATTTAGATGAATTAATTGGATTATATAAAGATTTAAGTTATGTATATAGAAAGATTGGAGATGAAAAAGAAGCTGAAAAATATGAAGAAGAAATAAATAAAATAAATGAGGATGTTATAAAGTTTTAATTATTCATATGAAAAATTTTTTCAGTAATTGAAAAATAACAATTATGAAAGGAGTTCTAAGATGGGGACTCTTTTTATTTTTGAGAAAATCATATTATTTGTTATGTTACTAACAATTGTAAAGTCAATAATATATTCACTATGCTTTTTTTATTCGAAATGAAAATTACAGAATGTGACACAAAATAACATATAATTAAAATATAAATTAACTTGATGTATATATTAATACATAAAATGTATAAAGGAGTGATATTTATGGTTATACTAATACTTGCAATATTTTTTATACTTTGTGTGTATCCCCTAATTTCAATACACAAAAACAAAAAAAATGCAGAAGAAGGAATAGAAATAGGAAGAGAATTTGACAAAAATTCCTTGTATGAAGAGCTTCAAAACAGAAACTTTTCATATCCCTTATTAAAGAGAATAAAAAAAGGATATAATGGCTGGCCAGCTTTAGAAGGAAGAATTTCTACTTATATTGTTTATTCAGAAGGAACAAAAATATTTGTAAATGATTTCAATAATGATGAAAGGATTCACAGAGAATATTTTTCTTTATTAGATAGAAAAATGATAAAAGCTCATATTGAAAAATCATTAAATGGATATCATTCTAATGTAGATGATAGAGCAAGTATATTAAAAATATATTTAATTAAAACTGTTAAAACTTTATGTATTGCAACAATAATAGTTATGTTTATAAAAGGCATATTTATTGATATTGAGACGTTTAAAGTTAAAAATTGTTATTTAAAATCATTAAGTGAAAAATACACAGTTGAAGAGGTATTTAATGATTTCTTTTATTATACTAATTGGAAATATTCTAGTGACAAGGGAGAAAAATATGTAACTGTTAATGGACGTACTGAATATAATGATGAAACAATAGAAATTGATGTTAAATTTAAAATAAAAGGGGATATGTATCCAATAGATTCTGTTTATGTTAATGGAAAAAAGATTGATACAAAATATGATTTTGATATATTAACAATAATATTTAATGGTTATGAATAGAGGTGATATTATGTATTGCAGTAGATGTGGAAATAAAATAGATGATAATTCAAATTTCTGTCCAAGCTGTGGGAAAAAAATAATAAGAGAAAATAATAATAAGCCACAACAAGATATATCATCAAAAAATGAAAATATTAGCCAAGCAAAAATAGATAGTACAATAAATGAAAATAATGAAGAAGTTAACAAAGCAAAAATAAATTTAAATAAATATAATTCTAATACTAATAATAGAGTAGAAGAAAATAAAGAACAAGATGAATCTCAAAATGAAGATAATAGATGTATGTATGGAAATCGCAAATTTGAAATATCTGCCCAAAAGTATAATAAAGGAACTAAATATAAAACTATAATAACCTTTAATGAAACAGATATAACAATAAAGAAAGAAAATGAAAAATATCTTAGAGAATACAATCAAGAGTATAAATTTAATATAGATGATGTACTATATGTAACTAATACTAAGCGTCTTTCAATATTTATGATGATTTTTACTGTATGTGCAACTTTAGTATGTATTTATTCATTTGGGATAAAGGCATTATTTACTTTAATAATTGCTATATTATTTAGCATATATAGATGTCTTGAAATTGGATTTAAAAATGGAGATAAAATAAACATAATACTTGATGGCATTTTTGGAAAGAAAGATTGCACTGAAATCATAGAACATATGAACAGAATTTCAGGACAAAGAATTTCAAATGATAAAAAATATTCAGGAAATGTAATAGTAAAAAATATTCTTTCATTGTTAGCAGCAATTGGGCTTGTATTTGGTTTTGCAATGTTTACGGCTTTAACAGAGCCAGCAAGTACAGTAAAAATTGATAATCCTTATAAAGATGAAAATACAAAAAATCTATATGAAGAAATAAATAGTTCCTTAACAGGTAATAAAAAAGAAGATACATTAGCAGAAGATAATTCAAAGGAAGATTCACCAAAACAAGAAGAAATAAAGGTGGAACAAATAAAACAGGAACAAGTGCAACAAGAAGAAACTAAAAAGCCAACAGAAAATATTCAAGAAAAGCCAGTAGAAGAAAAAGAACTTAGTGCTGAAGAAGCTAAAAATCTTATAAAACAAGAAGATTCAAATTATTTAAACCAATACAACCTAGTACCTGTTCTAATAAGCGATGGAGAAGAGACAGCAATTTCAATTATGAAACAAGCAGGAATGTATGTAGAAGATATGGGGAAAATATACTTTTTTAGTCGTGTAGAAAAAGAAAATCCTGATAATGAGGGTGGATTTTATATAGTTAAAGCAAGAACTAAAGAAGTATATAGATTAGCACATGATACTTCATTACCAATATATTTAATTTCAGATAATACAATATCAAGAGAATATTATTTTGAAGATCAAAAGATAAATACAAGTAGAATGTTTGGAACCTGGACTTATAGATCTACTGGACAAGCATTTGAAATAACTGAAGAATATTTTGATGGATTACCATATTACATTGAGAAAGAGGATAAAGATAATACAGTTATTATAGCAATGAATGGAGATTATTTATATAGAATAAATTTATTCTTTAGAAATTATCAAACTATAGTTTTTGAAATATATGATGAAGATATTAATGATTTTAAAATTGTTGATACATTAAAAAGACAAAATTAGAAACAATAAAAAGTTAGAAATTAGGAGATGACAAGTATGTTATTGATATACATGGCTTTAGGGTACTGGGCATATGGGTACATGAACGAAGGAAAAATTTACATTTATTCTCAAGTAGGTGGTTTATTTATGCATAAATTAATTATGGGAACTATCTTAGGATGGGCACTTATTCCATTAGCTATTATAAAATTAATATTTAGATCAAGATAAAGTTAAAAAACACTAAATAGTAATTACTATTTGGTGTTTTTGTATTTAAAGATTAAATGAAAATGGAAATTACAGAGAAGAGATTTAATGAATATATACTATATTCATAGTGAGGTGAAAAATTATGAAAGTAGCTATTGTAGTTCCAAGGTCAACTAATAAAAAACAAATGTATAGTGAATATCCATTAGGAGCAGGCTATATAGGAACAATAATATTTAATTTAGGTCATAATGTAAAAATATATGATCAAAATGTAGAATATGCTAAAAATGAAGATTTAGTTAATGAAATAATTAAATTTTCTCCAGATTTAATATGTTTCTCTATATTGACTCCTACATATCCAATAGCATTAGAAATAATAAATATTTTAAAAAAGAAGAACATAAATACTCAAATTTTAGCAGGAGGTATTCATCCAACATTATTTCCTGTAGAATGCTTAAATGAAGGAATTGATTATGTTATTAAAGGAGAAGGAGAAATACCAATTGAAAAGTTTATATATTTTATGGAAGGAAAAGAAGAAATATTTAATATACCAAACTTAGTATATAAAGATAAAAATGGAATTATAGTTAACAAACCAAATGAAAAATTAGATATTGATATAAACAAACTTCCTTTTATTAATAGAAACTTATTTAATATGAAAAAATATAAAATGCATTCAATTTCTGGCTCAAGAGGATGTCCATTTAATTGTAAATTTTGTTGCAATTATAGTAATTTAAGTAATATAGCTGTTAATAAGAGAATTAGAAGTGTAGAAAATATTATAGAAGAGATTAAATATCTATGCGAAAACTATGAAAAAAAGGATATATTCTTTACAGATGATGTATTTTTTGTTGATATTAATAAATTAAGAAAATTTGAGGAATTAATAAGAAAAAATAATTTAAATATAAGATTTAATGCACAATTAAGAGTAAATATGATTAATGATGAAGTGTGTCAGTTATTAATTAAATCAGGTTGTAAAAAAGTTGAAGTAGGAATAGAAACTGGCTCTGAAAAAATATTAAAAGATGTATGTAAGGGAATAACAATAGAAGACATAAAAAGAGGTATAGAAATATGCAAAAGAAATAATTTGAGAATAAAAACAAATTGGATTTATGGATTACCTGGAGAGTTAAAAGAGCAATATAAATCAATTGATCTTATGCTTAAGACAAAACCAAATGAAATTTCTATTCATCAATTAGTTCCATTCCCTGGTACTGAATACTATAACAATAGAGATAAATATGGAATAATAATAAATAATTGTGAAAACTTCAAGAATTTTTATTATGGAGATTCTGATGAAAGTATTACTTATAAGTATATGAGTAAAGAAGAATACCATAAATTAATTTATGATACCATAATCAAGCTTGAAGAAGCAGGGTATAAATCAAGTGATAATAGTAAAAGTGGTGATGAATATATATACACAACACCTTTTGATAAATTATCATTACAACCTATTTCAACAAAGGAGGAAAAAGAGTGTATACAATTGCCTTTGAAGGACATAATGGAGTTGGAAAAACAACAATTGCAAAAGAATTGAGTAAAAGATTAAATGCAAAATATATGTATGGTGTTGACGAAGAAGTACTAAAAAATGGATTAAAAGAAAAATTTATAAAAGATGCTTATTGGTTTGCCTCAGCATTATATTTTATTGCAGGAACTATGGAAACTAAAAGAAAGATGGAAGAAGATAAAGATAGCATATATATACTAGATAGAAGTTTTTGGTCTACTTTAGCTGTTCATTGGGATAGAAGTCTAGAAGATAGAAGTATTATTATTGAAATTTTAAAGTATGGTAAAAGTTATTTACCTATTCCTAATATAATATTTTTGTTGTCAGCTAGTGATAAAACATGTGAAAAAAGAATTAATCAAAAAGAAAATGTTAAAGAAAAAGAATTAGATGAAATTGTTGATGAATCTTATTTTAATAAAGAAGTAAATTTTTATGAATGGCTAAAAAATAACTGCTTTGAAGAAACAAAACTAATAAATATTGAAACAGAAAATAAAAATATTAATGAAATTACAGAAAACTGTATAACAGAGTTGAAAAAATACATAAATTTAAAGGAGAAAAAATATGTTTGATGAAATAGTATTAACTCAAGAAAGCTATGATAAACTGAAAAAAGAATTGGCTTATTTAAGCACAACAGTAAGAAGTGAAATTGCTAAGAATTTAAAAGAAGCAGCAGAACATGGAGACTTAAGAGAAAACGCAGAATTTGAAGCAGAAAAAGATAGACAAGCTGTTGTGGAGGCTAAAATAAATAGTATAAAGAATACATTAAATAATTGCAGAGTAATAAATGATGATAATGAGAATGAAAAAGTAGTGATAGGGAAAACAGTAATTTTATATGATGAAGAATTTGATGAAGAGATTGAATATAAAATAGTTGATAGTGTTCAGGCAAATCCATTTGAAGGAAGTATTTCATATAATTCTCCAGTAGGAAAGGCACTGTTGAATAAGCATTGTGGAGATACGGTTGAAGTAGAACTTTCAAATAATAAAATTTTGTATAAAATTTTGAAAATAATTTAAAATATATATTTTTAGGATTAAACAATGTATCTTAATATGTTAATAAATATAGTTGTTGCACAAGAGAGGAAACAAGTTAAAGGAATTTAATATTCAATAAATTTGGATTTAAAAAAATAAAATTGTAAAAAATTAAAATTCTATAGAAACAAATATAGTAAATAAATTTAAAATAAGACAAAATACACTTTATAAAATTATTTATTTTAAAGAAAAATAATAAAATTGTTGAAATTTTTAGATAATAAAGTTAAAATGAATTTATCAATGTAAAAAATATAAATAATATAAAATTAAAAGAAATAAAGTAAAAAAATTCATTTTATTGGATATACGACATAATATAAATGAATGATAAAAAAGTATATTAAAGTGACAATTAACAAAATTAAGTATATCGGGGAGGATAGTTTTATGAATTTAGTAAAAGGTCAAAGATTTAAATTACAACAAATTGGAGTTAATTCAAAACTAAAATTGGAAGTGGAAAAGGTTTTTAATAATAAATTAGAAATAGATATTTGTTGTTTTGGGGTAGATGAAAATAATAATTTATCAGATGATAGATATTTTATCTTTTATAATCAATTATCTTCTCCAGAAGGAGCTATAAAAAAAGATAGCAATAAAGATATATTTTATATTGATTTTTCTTTAATACCTAAAAATATAAAAAAGATAATATTAAGTATGTCAATAGATGGAGATGGAAAAATTAATGACATAAATGAAGGTGTGTTAAAATTTTCAAAGGAAAATTTATTATTAGCAGAGTTTAAATTTAAAGGAGCAAGCTATACTAAAGAAAAATCTATTATTCTCTTAGAAATTTATATAAAGGATAATTTTTGGAGAAGTAATATAGTAGCAAGTGGTTTTAATGGAGGACTAGGCGATGTATTAAGAAGTTATGGTGGAGAGGAAATAGAAGAAGAGGAACCTCCTAAGGAAGAGGAAAAAAAGAGCAATATTTTTTTAGAGAAAAAGAAAAAAGTAGAAAAATTAGTATTAGAAAAAGCTCCTCAATTAATTGATTTAACTAAAAAAGCTACAATTACATTAGAAAAGAAAAATCTTCAAAATGTTGTAGCCAGAGTCGTAGTTGTTTTAGATAGGTCTGGTTCAATGTATGAACAATATAGAAATGGAGATATTCAAAAAGCTATGGATAAGTTATTACCTATTGCATTAATGTTTGATGATGATGGACAATTAGATACATGGGCATTTTCTGAGAGAAGTATACATTTATCTGAAATAAGTTTAGATAATATAAAAAATTATTTAAATAATGAAAAAGGTGGATGGGATAAGTGGAGAATTGGTGCAATTAATGATGAACCTGTTGTTATGGAAGAAATAATTGATATGTATGAAGATAGTAATGATCCAGCTTATATTATATTTATAAGTGATGGTGGTATATATAAAGAAAACCATATTAAAAGATTATTAATAGAAAGTTCATCAAAACCAATATTTTGGCAATTTGTAGGTATTGGTGGGAACAATTATGGAATTTTAGAAGAACTTGATACTATGGGTGGAAGAGTAATAGATAATGCTAACTTTTTTGATATTGATAATATTGACTCATTATCTGATGAGGAATTATATGATAAGCTTCTTAATGAGTTTCCAAGTTGGTTAAAAGAGGCTAAAGAAAAAAATATAATAGGACAATAATACATTAAAAATAAGAAGGTTTTAATTATGGAAAATAATATTAATATAACAGAAGATGATGTGTTAAACATGATGAATGATACTAGTAAGCTCTTTGCAGAAAAAAATGCAGAAAGGTTATCAGAAGCTGCAATAGCATTTAATTCGAGTAAAAATTTGGTTAATAATGTTGAGTTTTGGAAGTGGTTAGATAGAAATTATTCAAACTCAGGTATTTTTAGTAATCCAGAAAGTATGAATCAGTATATATCACAGGGAATTGGAAAAGAAGAATGGGTAGCAAAGCAATTGCAAGGAAAAGGATATGAATGGGATTGGATGACTAAACAACGAAATGATATTAGAAATATATTTAATAAATATGATGCTGGAGATGTTGTAAACAGAGCAGCTAGTGATGTAACTGAAACTAATATTATTACAGGGAAAACTAAAGAATATCAAATGAAAGCTTATACATCAAAAACAAATCCTGATTTAAAGAATACATCTAAAGATATTACTGTTGTCACAAATTCAGAAAAAACAGATATTGTAAAAAATAATGGATATGATGTACAAGAATTTCAAAATAATAAAAAAATAAATAAAAATAGAGAAGAAAGATTAGAACAAGTGAAAAAAGGAAAAGCATGCCCAGAGTACAATATAAAAAATGTTGGCGGAGCTATGTTAAAAAGTGGTATATATGCATGTGTAGCTAGCATGGGAATGGAAACTGTTTTTTCTTATAAAGCATGGAAAAATGGACAAATAACAAAAGAGGAATATTTAGAAAGGGTACTTAATTCAGGTGGAAATGCTGGAGTAACTACTGGCTTAACAACTGGAATAATGATTCCAGTAAAGGCAGCTATTACTGCTATGGGAGCTTCTAATATTGTTACTATTCCAGTTGCTTTTGTTGTTGGAGGATTAATTGATAAAATTGTTGCACCTTGTTTTAAAAGAGGAAAGTATAGAGAAATATTAAATTCAGCTAAATATTATCAAAATTTAGAACATATTTACGACGATTTGGCAAATGTTATGGAAGTGACTGCAAATCAATATATTAATTTTGTTAATGAAATGCAAAATCAAAAAATGGCTTATCAAAAAATGCAAAATACTAGCATGGAAATTAATGAAGAACTAAAAGCACTTTATGATGGTATATAAGTGAGGGGAAAAGTATGAGTGTAGTTTCAAAAGAGGATATGAATTATTTAGCAGAACAATCTGCAAATAATTTAAATAAAATATTGGCAGGCATGACTGCATTGATGAATGATACTGATAATAAAGTTGATGTAATGGAATCTCAGGGCTGGTTTAAAAGAATGATAAAAACAGTAACTGGTCAAAATAAAGCAACTAAAGAACAAATACAAAGAAATCATGAAAAATTAAATGCATATATGTCAGAAGCTATTGCAGAGTTATATAAGCAAAATTGTATAGACCATCAAATTATAATAAGTTTAGGAAATCAGTTAAATGAGTTATATGCAGAACATATTCAATTAAAACAAATGTTAGGTGCTTTTGTAAAAAAATTAAATGAAAAAATTGAAGGTGTTGATAACTTTCATATGCTAATAGAGGAAATTTCACAAGGAATGTATAAAAGGAGATATCCTATTGTATCTATTGTTAGTGTTTTAGCTATGATGGATGAAAAAATGATTATGGATAAAAGAAAATCTAATATAATTATTCAAGCATTAAGAAATAATGGCATTTTAAACACAGAAGAATTTACATTATTTAATTGTTTTTCAGATATTATGAATTTGAATGAGGAAGAATTTGGAAAGTTTTATCTTGAAGTTGAAACTATAAGAAAAAATTATTTTGCAAAAATGATATTAAAGCTCATGGACAGATTATATTTTTTAAATGAAAATAAGCAATATTATTTTCATAAAACAAGAGAAATAAGAAAAATAATTCAAGAAGAAGACTATGATGAAAATAGCATTCTAACTACAGAAGATATATTTGATGAGTTTTTTTGTGCAAAACAAGAAGTAATTCAAAATACCTTGGTTAAAAGGGGATAAAACATTAAAAAAATTATAAAAGTATGAATAAAAATAATCACAAATAAATGCTTTACATTTCTTGAATACAATGTTATTCTAAATTTGTACTATCATAGAATTAAGGGCGATTTGGGAGAAATAAAAATGATGATAATTTTAGATAGAATAGTTGTTTATTTATTAGCTTTAAAATATTATTAATAGTAGAAATAAGCAGGTTTATAAAAGCAAAAAGAAATAAAAGAAAGTTTTTTTGTTTAAAAGAATTTTTTGTAGTAATGTTTCAAGTGTATTTAGCATTATTAATATCTGTAACTATATTTCCATTAAGAATAGGTGATATAAAAGTAAATTTACTTGTGAATTTTATTCCAATAGTTAATTCAGTAAAGGATTTAATGGTTGGTGTAAATTCAATGGGATTTTTTATGGTTAAATTTTGGATAATAAATATATTAGGAAACATAATTCTTTTAGCTCCTTTAGCTTTTATCATGCCACTTATATCTAAAAAGTTTAGAAGTTTAAGATCTGTAGTGATATTATGTTTTTGTACTTCACTTTTTATAGAGTTTTTACAATTTTTATCTCTTTTTATCGGAAACTTAAGGTCAGTAGATATTGATGATGTTATTTTAAATACTTTAGGTGCCTTTATTGGCTTTGGAGCATTTAAAGTTTTAAGTAGATTTTCTTTCTTTAAAAATAATATTGATTTATAACATTAAAAATAATAATTTTAAAAAGGAAAAAACTTAGATAATTAAAAAGAATATTAAAAAATTCAAATACATTGAAAGTTGTTATTTTAAGTTGTATTATATAAACATAAATAGAAGTAAATAATTTAACAAAGGCATGTTTTTAGACAATGGTGTCAGAGTCATTTCTAAAAATGTGTCTTTTTTTATTCTATAGGAAATTATATTAATTTTTGCGTTGACTTGGAGTTTGTCGACAAAAAACAAAATAATAATTAAAACTTTTTTTAGGAGGAATATATTATGGAAAACTTAGGATATTACAATGGAGAGTATGATTTAATTGAGAATATGAAAATACCTATGGATGACCGTGCTTGTTA
>CACZYK010000072.1 GCA_902785295.1 uncultured Clostridium sp. | reverse complement strand
GAATTATTTAAGAAAAATCCTGATGTTTTAGAATTTTATCAAAATAAATTTCAATACATTATGGTAGATGAATACCAAGATACAAATGGAGCACAATATAAGTTTGTAAAAATGCTTGCTGAAAAATACAAGAACTTATGTGTTGTGGGCGATGATGATCAAACCATCTACACTTGGAGAGGGGCTGATATTAGCAATATATTAGGCTTTGAAAAAGATTATCCAGACTGTAAAGTAATTAAGCTTGAAGAAAATTATAGGTCTAAGGGAATGTTGTTATAAAAAATAATGCTTATAGAAAAAGTAAAACTTTAAGAACTGAACAAGAGGATGGAAGTAAAATAAAGATTTATAGAGCTTTTGATGATAAAGCTGAAAGTGATTTTGTAGCAAAAACAATTGCAGATTTAAAATATAAAGAAAATAGAAAAAATGAGGATTTTGCAATTTTATATAGAACTAATGCTCAATCTCGTTTATTTGAAGAAACTTTAAGAAGAAGAGGAATAGCTTATAAGATTATTGGAGGAACAAAGTTTTTTGATAGAAAAGAAATAAAAGATATGCTTTGTTATCTAAAAGTTATTGTAAATCCTCAAGATGACATAAGTTTAAAGAGGATAATTAATGTTCCAAAGAGAAGTATAGGAGATACTACAATTAGTAAAGTTGAAACTTTTGCTAATGATTTTGATTTAGATTTATGGGATGCTCTTCTTGCGGTAAGAGGAATTCCTACTTTAACACCAAGAAATGCAACAAGTATAGAAAAATTTACAGAACTTATGGAAAGTTTTATGGATATGAAGGATAATATGCCAGTTTCACAACTCATAGAAACTATTTTAGAGGACACTGGCTATTTAACACAACTAAAAAATTCTAAGGACATAGAAGATAGAAGTAGGGTAGAAAACCTACAGGAGCTTGTTTCAGATGCTGTTGATTTTGAAAATACAAGTGAAGATAAGAGTTTAGAGGCATATTTAGAAAAGGTATCTTTAGTTCAAGATACAGATAAACTTGAGGATGAAGAAGAGGGAGAAGGTTCAGTTGTACTTATGACAATCCATAGTGCAAAGGGGTTAGAATTCCCAGTAGTATTTATGGTGGGAATGGAAAATGGAATATTCCCAAGCAAGAGTGATTTAGAAGTAGAAGCTCAAATGGAAGAGTCAAGAAGACTTTGCTATGTTGCTATTACAAGGGCTAAGGAATATTTATATATGACTTCTGCTGAAGTGAGAAGAGTATTTGGAAGAACAGTAAGCTATAGTCAATCTGACTTTATAGAAGAGGTATCTCCAGATTTAAAAGAGTATGTAAATGCAAGAGGAATGAATAGTAGTTTTAATAAACAATTTTCAAATAGAAGCAAGATAGAAAATAATCCTCATAGCCTTAGAGAAAATCTTTATAATTCTTTGAAGGATACACATAAGGCATTAGAAAACTCAGAAGATGGAAATAAAAAATTCCTTACAAAAGATAATATAGTTTTGGGTGCTAAAGTTAAACATAGTAAGTTTGGAATTGGAACTATAGTTGCAGTAACACCAATAGAAGGTGACCAAAAGATTACTGTTGCATTTGATAAACAGGGTCTTAAGATGTTATTACTATCTTTTGCAAAATTAGAATTGGTATAAATAGGAGGAATTATGGATAATAAAAAGAGAATAGAAGAGCTTGTAGAGGAATTAAATAGATATTCTTATGAATATTATTCCTTAGATAATCCTACTGTTACAGATAAAGAATATGATGAAAAATATGATGAACTTAAGAGACTAGAAATGGAGGAAGGGTATGTACTTCCATATTCTCCAACTTTAAGAGTAGGAGATGTTGTGCTTGATGGATTTAATAAATATACTCATAAAGCACCACTTTGGAGCATGGATAAGGCACAAACATTAGAGGAACTAAAAGAGTGGCATAATAGAAATGTTAAATTTGTAAATGAAATGAGAGAGCAAGGAGAGGACCTTCCAGATTTAAAATATGTTTTAACAAAAAAGTTTGATGGTCTTACAATTAACTTAACTTATGATGAAAATGGAGTTTTAATTACAGCTGCAACAAGAGGAACTGGAAAAGTTGGAGAAGAAGTAACGGCACAAGTAAAAACTATAAAATCTATTCCATTAAAAATAGATAGTAGTGACTTATTAGAAGTTCATGGAGAAGCAATAATGACAGTTGAAGCCTTTGAAGAATATAATAAAAAGGCAGACGTTCCATTAAAAAATTTAAGAAATGGAGCAGCAGGTGCTTTGAGAAACCTAAATGTAAGAGAAACTGCAAATAGAAATTTATCTGCATTTTTTTATGATGTTGGATATAAAGAGGGAACACAATTTAAAAACTATTTGGAAATGATGGATTTTATTAAAGAAAAAGGTCTTCCTGTTGACGATTATATTAAGGTTTGTACTTCTATGGAAGAGATAGAAAATGAAATAGAATATATAAAAAATATAAGATTTGACCTTAATTATGATATTGATGGACTTGTAATTGTAATTGATGATATAAGAACAAGAGAGCTTTTAGGCTATACAGTAAAGTTTCCAAAATGGGCAATAGCTTATAAATTTGAAGCTCAAGAAGCTACAACAAAGCTTTTAGGAGTAGAATGGAACGTTGGAAGAAGTGGAAGAGTAGGACCTACTGCATTGCTTGAGCCTATAGAGCTTGCTGGAGTTACAGTAAAAAGAGCAACTTTAAATAATATGGATGATATAAAAAGAAAAGGTGTAAGAATAGGAGCTGAGGTATTTGTAAGAAGGTCTAATGATGTTATACCAGAGATTATGGGGGTTGTACCAGAATCTTTAGAAGGTTCAGAAGAAATAAATCCACCTGAAGTATGTCCAGCTTGTGGAAGTCATTTAGTGTTAGATGGAGCACATTATTTCTGTGAAAATACCTTATCTTGTAAACCACAAATGGTAAAAAGTATTGTTCATTATGCATCTAGAGAGGCCATGAATATAGCTGGATTTTCTGAGAAAACAGCAGAACAATTATTTGAAAAACTTAATATAAAGTCTATTTCTGATTTATATAAACTTAATAAAGAGGAACTTATGACTTTAGAGAAGTTTGGGGAAAAGAAAGCTCAAAATCTTCTTGATGCCATAGAAAAGAGTAAGGATTGTGAACTATATGCATTTATATATGCACTTGGAATTCCTAATGTTGGAGTAAAAACAGCTAAGGATTTAGTAAATACATTTAAATCTCTTGAAGGATTAAAGAAAGCTACTTTAGAAGAATTAGTAGAAGTATCAGATGTAGGAGATATAATTGCACAATGTGTTTATGAATTCTTTAGAGAGGAAAAAGTTTTAAATACCATTAATGAATTACTTAATTTAGGAGTAAATCCTAAATATGAAGAACAAGAAGTTACTGAAAGTTTATTTAAAGGAAAAACAGTTGTTGTAACTGGAAGTCTTGAGGATTATACTAGAATAAGTATAAAAGAAAAATTTGAATCTTTAGGAGCTAAAGTTTCAGGAAGTGTAAGTAAAAAAACTGACTATGTTTTAGCTGGTGAAGAGGCAGGTTCAAAATTAAAAAAAGCACAAGAACTAGGCATTAAAATCATTTCAGAAAAAGAATTTAAAATGATGATAGGTGAGTAGAAAATGAAAAAAATTATAGGAATTTTAAATTTTGTAGCAGGATGGGTAACTAGTATGTTAATAATATGTACAATATTAACCTCCTACGAATTTATTAACATTGGAAGTATTTTTAACTCATATTTACCAATACAGGTTGGATTAGCAGTTAACATGGGATTATTGTCATTAAATTATTTTATGAAAGAGAATGGTAGAAGAAAATTATCTTATTCAATATTAAGTTTAGCAATATGTGTTGGATTATTATTTTCTATTAGTGTAGTGAAAAGATAAATTTATATATAACTTAGGGGGAATGGTAAATGAAAACAAAGATATTTATAGATGGTAGTGTAGGAACAACAGGTCTTAGAATACATGAAAGGTTTCAAAATCGTGATGATATAGAATTAATGAAAATATCAGATGAGCTTAGAAAAGACATCAATGAAAGAAAAAGACTTATAAATGAATCTGATATAACATTTCTTTGTTTACCAGATGCAGCAGCTAGGGAGTCTGTTTCTTTAGTAGAAAATGACCATGTTACAATTATTGATACTTCAACAGCTCATAGAACTGAAGAAGGATGGGCTTATGGTTTCCCAGAACTTTCAAAAGAGCATAGAGAGGCTATAAAAAATGGAAAGCGTATAGCAGTTCCAGGATGTCATGCAACAGGATTTATTTCTTTAGTATATCCATTAATTAAAGGGGGAATTTTACCAACAGATTATCCTGTAGCAAGCTTTTCACTAACTGGATATAGTGGTGGTGGAAAAAACATGATTTCTGAATATGAAGGGGATAATCCTATAGAAGAATTAAAATCACCTAGAGAATATGGCTTAAGTCAAAAGCATAAGCATCTTAAGGAAATGAAGAAAATAACAGGACTTTCTAAAGAACCATTATTTTCACCAATAGTAGCAGATTATTATAGTGGTATGTTAGTTTCACTTCCATTATACTCAGAATATTTAAAAGGAGACCAAACACCAGAGAAAATACATGCTTTCTTTGAAAAGTTTTATGAAGGCGAAAAGTTTATAAAGGTAATGCCATTTGGTTCTGAAGAAGATTCAAGAGGATTCTTAGGAAGTAATAATTGTTCAGGATGGGATGGACTTCAGATATTTGTAACAGGTAATGAAGATAGAATACTTATATCATCTCGTTTTGACAATTTAGGAAAAGGTGCATCTGGAGCTGCAATTCAATGTTTAAATATTGTTCTTGGATGCGAAGAAGATAAAGGATTAAATTTATAATTTAAATATTAAAAACCAGCTAGAGTTAAGATATGCTAGCTGGTTTTATTTTGATATTAGTATTATTTACGAAATTTATCATTTCTAACTTCTGATAAATTAAAATTATTTTTATCATTTTCTTTTTCTAAGTCGAAAAAATCAAAAGTATCTGAAAGAGCATCATTATCTACAGTATTTTTATCACTATTTATTTTTTGATATATTTTTTCTAAAATAAAGTTTTTATACTTTAATTGATGATAAGCCTTTAAAGCTACAATAAAAAGCCAAATTCCTATAAACATAAATAATACCATAAATACAATCCCAACAATACAAGTTGCAGCATATAATATTGACATTAAAAAAACCTCCATAAAAATATATTGATATTATATCACAAATAAATAAAAAAATGATTAGAGTTAGGAAAAGATGGATATAATTTTAATATTAAACTGTATGGATGGTGATAAAATTGAAAAAAGGTATTATCTCTATAATAATAATTGGTTTAATATTAACATTATTAGCGTTTTTTATAGATATTGAAAAAGAAGAGGATAAGCCTAGCAATAAAGGAATAGTGTATTCAGTAGATAATATACCTAAAAACTTAAAAAAAATCACAGAACTAAACAAAAGGGATGAAGACATTATATGTGCAACTAGTATTGCTTTATTAGAAAAAGATGGGGATGGAAATATAATTCCAGCACTATCAGAAAACACAGAAGTATTAGAAGATGGAATAGAATATAGATTTCACATAAGTGATAATAAATATTGGAGCGATGGAAAAAAAATAAATTCAGATGATGTAATAGCTTTTTTAAAGGAATTAATATTAGAAGAAGATTCTGATAATATATTAGCATTATTAGATATATATGGGGCTGTAAATTATAAAAATGGAACTGGAAATTTTGAAGAAACAGTAGCAATTACAAAAGAAGATAACATAGTTAAAATTAGATTAAATAAAAAAAATGAAAATTTTTTAAAGGAATTAACAAAACCTCAGTATAGAATAAGAAAAAATTTATCTCAATGGGAAAACATTCAGGAAAATTATGAAAAAATCATATGTTCTGGTGATTATTCAATAGCATATGTGAATAATGACATGATTATATTAAATGGAAATAAACAAGATATAACATTTATAAAAGATGAAAATAAAGAATTAGCTATGGCCTATTTTGAAGTAAATGATAGAGATATTATATTAGACCCTCCTAAAAATCAACTTACAAGACTAGAAAAAGAAGGAAGGCTCATAACCATACCTCAAGATAAAGGAATATATATGTGTATAAATGATAATTTAGATTTAAACCAAAGAAAAATGATATATAGAGAAGTATGTAAGGGAGTTTCAAATTTTCAAGAAAAAAATCCATCAAGAATAGAACCATCAGAAGGAAGTTATTTTAGATATAAAGCTAACGATTTAACAAAGCTTCAAACAAGAAAAGTAAATACAAATAGTAATGAAGATGTTAGTATATCAGAAGTGATAACTTTATTAGCAGAGGATAATGAAGACAATAGAAGTCTTGGAAAAAGTTTAAAAGAATTTTTAAAAAACAATTTGTCAATAGACTTAAGATGTTCCTTTGTAAAAAATAGTGAATTTCAAGATTTAGAACTTCAAAAGAGATATGATTTAATAATGGTATCAAGTGAATATGATATGAATAATTTAAGTGAATTTTATAAGAATATAATTTATGGTTTTGAAAAAGAAGAAAAAGAAAAAATGAAAGAAGAAATTGACATAGCTAGTAATTATGAAGAGTTTGAAGATAGCTTATTTAATAGCTATAGAATACTGCCAATTGCATTTATAAATAAAAATATTGCAATATCAGCTAAAATATCTAATATTTTTTTAGATGGAAATGAAAATTTAAATTTATCATATATAAGTAAATAGAGCTGATTAACCAGCTCTGTTTACTTAACTTCAATCTCTTTTGATATATCTAACTTAGGTAATTCTTCAACTTCTATTTCTGATTTAGGTGATTTTTCAATTTCATTAGAAGTATCATCTTCATCAAAATTAGGCATTAAGTAGGATATTACATCATCTTTTAAATAATAAATAAACATAAAGAATAAATAAATATTTTTGCTACTATCAAAAGAAGATTTAGAGCTTCTAAAAGAGTTTTTCTTTAAGGAATAAGTAATGTTTTTTGAAAAAATAGGAGCAATTCCAGTATTAGTAGGAGATAGGGAATTTGGCATTCTAAAAAAAGTTTCATTTAACATATCTTTTGACTTTAAAGAAAGACCTCTATATCTTTCCATTTCATCAAGGGTAGGAGCATCTGGCCAGCTTAAAACAAGTGGAGAATTTATGAAATATTTTTTATATAAGTTAGAAATCATATTTCTATCTTGAATTGTGGATTTTTTTTCTTTATAACTTAAAAGCATTGCTAAAAAATAAAAACATATTTCTAAAGAGGAGTATTTAATTTCTTTTTTATTGATTTCATTAAGAAATATAAATTTTTCATCATCATATAAATCCTTTAATTTAGTTGATATTTCTTCAGCTTTTTCATAAAAGCTTTTTATGTCAGTATGTTTAAAAGAATCTAATAAGATTATATAAAATAAAGAACAACTTTCTATTGAATCTTCAAAATAATCTTTTTCATCAAATTTATTTATAAGAAAATCTGTTAAGTCTATTAATAATGTTTTGCTATCTTCATTTTGAGAAATATCAAAGAAAATATTTAAAGCCAAAAGTATTTTACAAAGCTCAGTAAATGATAAATTATATAAAGCTTCTTTAAAATCTAAGAACATTTGTAGTATTTCCAAAGAAAAGCTTTTATAATCCTTACTTATATCATCTTCAGGATAATTTACTGAATACATATAATAAGCATCCATCATAAATGCTTGGTCAGAAAAATTAAATTTTTTGTTTTTGTCAGTTATATTAAAAGTTTTTGAGTTATTGTCAGAAATATTTTTTTTCTCTACAAAAAAACCTTCTGAATTTCTTAAATTTTCACAATAGAAGTCTAATTGTGATTCACAGAGGTTTTTATAAAGTGTTTTTAAAGATGAAATAGTTTTATTCTCACAAGTATATTTTGAGTAAGCTTTATTTAATTCTAATAAAGATAATGTCATAAAAGCATTAGTAGCTGGCAATATATCTTTTTTAAAAGAACTTTCATCAAAGCTTCTTGAAGTTTTATTGTGTATAAATATTGGAGAAGCTTTTTTGTACACACATACTAGTGGAGAAAAATCATTTAATATGTTAATATCATTTTTAGAAGAAGATTTTTTAGAATTTCTATTTGATAAAGTTATTCCACACTTGGAATTAAGAGAAATTATTTTTATAGCTTCTTTTGATAGATAGAAGAGTTGTCCTTTTATCTCTTCTATTGAGAGACTATTCATTCTAAAAAATGGTCCAATATATTTCAAAGAATTCACCTCATATTAATATTCTTATTTAATTAATATGAGTAAGTGTAAAAAAAAGTGCATAAAATCATATATTTAATGTAAAATAAAATTTGAAGGTGATTAAATATGAGAGTAGATGGAAGAAAAAATGAACAATTAAGACCAGTAAAGGTAACTAGAAATTATACTAAGTATGCTGAAGGTTCAGTTTATATTGAAGTTGGAGATACTAAAGTATTATGTAATGTGTCAGTAGAAGAAAAGGTTCCTCAGTTTTTAAAGGGAGCAGGAGAAGGATGGATAACAGCTGAATATAATATGCTTCCAAGGTCTACTGGAACTAGAAAAGTTAGAGATATAGCAAGATTAAAGCTTGATGGAAGAACTATGGAAATTCAAAGACTTATAGGAAGAGCTTTAAGGTCTGTAGTTGATTTAAAAGCTTTAGGTGAAAGAACATTGTGGATAGATTGCGATGTAATACAAGCAGATGGAGGTACTAGAACCACTTCAATTTCAGGAGCGTTTATAGCTATGGTTGATGCAATTAATAAAATTCATAAGACAAAGCCATTTAAAGTTTATCCAATAAGAAATTTTGTTGCAGCTACTAGTGTTGGAATTTTAAATGGAGAAAAAATACTTGATTTATGTTATGAAGAAGATTCTAAAGCTATGGTTGATATGAACATAATAATGACAGATGATGGTGAATTCGTAGAGGTTCAAGGTACAGGAGAGGAAAAACCTTTTTCAAGAGCAGAGCTAAATGAACTTTTAGATTTAGGAGAAAAAGGTGCAAAACAAATGATTCAAGTTCAAAAAGATGCATTAAAGATGGATGCTTTATGGATAGGAACAGGGGGAAATTAACTTTATGAAAAAAATAATATTGGCAAGTAATAATGCACATAAAATACAAGAAATAAGGGAAATATTAAAAGAGCTTCCAGTTGAAATAAAATCATTAAAGGACGAAAATATAGATGTTGATGTAGAAGAGGATGGAACTACTTTTGAAGAAAATGCAAGAAAAAAAGCATATGAAATAGCAAATTTTTTAAAAAACAGAGGAGAAGAAGAGTTTATAGTAATGGCAGATGATTCTGGCTTAGAAGTTGATTATCTAAACAAAATGCCAGGAATTTATTCTGCAAGATATGCTGGTGAGCATGGAAATGATAAAAAGAACAATGAAAAACTTTTAAAAGAATTAAAAGGTGTTTCAAAAGAAAAAAGAGGAGCTCAATTTGTATGTCAAATAGTATTAGTTGACCAAAATGAGAAATATTTAAGCATAAAAGGAGAGGTAAGAGGAAGAATATTAGAAGAACTTTCTGGAAAAGAAGGCTTTGGATATGATCCATTATTTTTCTATGAACCACTAAACAAAACATTCGGTGAATTATCAAGTGAAGAAAAAAATAGTGTAAGCCATAGGGCATGTGCATTAAGAGAATTAAAAAAGAAAATTAAAGAATTTTTAAATTAAAATGAATTGAGAGGAATAATTATGTTAATAGCAGTGATTAGTGATACTCATAAAATGAATAGATATATAAATATAGCAAAAGAATATATAAAAGAAGCTGATATTTTAATACATTTAGGTGACAATTCTGAAGATATAGATAAGCTAGGAGAAGGATTTAAGGGTGATATATATTGTGTTAGAGGAAATTGTGATGAAAGCAATACATACCCTAAAGAACAATGTATAGAACTTGAAGGATTTAAAATATTTTTTACTCATGGAGATTTATATGGAGTTAAACGAAGTGTTAATATGCTTTATTATAGGGCAAAAGAATTAGGGGCTGATATAGCTTTATTTGGTCATACCCATCAACAGATGATAGAAGAATATAATGAAGTAATACTTATGAATCCTGGAAGTATATCGTTGCCTAACATTAGAGGAAGATATGTAGGATTTATAGAGTTAAAAAAAGGAAAAAGTCCAGATTGTTATTTAAAAGAGGTTAATGTTTAGTTTAATATCTATAAAAATAAATGCTAATATAATAAAAAAAATTAATTTTATGATAAAAAAAGTATTGACGAATTAAAAATGTTAAGGTAGAATAATCATTGTCGCTGATATGTATGGCGATAGTGAACGGGGTGTGGCGCAGATGGTAGCGCGCATGGTTTGGGACCATGAGGTCGCAGGTTCGAGACCTGTCACCCCGACCAAACAAAATGCGGAAGTGGCTCAATTGGTAGAGCGCCACCTTGCCAAGGTGGTAATACTCCAGCCTTCCAAGCTGGAAAGGTGGGTTCGATTCCCACTACCTGCTCCAATAAGTTTAAAAGATTTTCTTTAAAAAAGTCTTGACAAAAACTGATGTATATAATAGTATATATATCGTTGTTGAAAAAGCGTCTTTAGCTCAGCTGGATAGAGCAACGCCCTTCTAAGGCGTGGGCCAGGAGTTCGAATCTCTTAAGACGCACCATTATGGTGAATGTAGTTCAGTTGGTAGAGCGCCAGTTTGTGGCACTGGTTGTCGTGGGTTCGAGTCCCATCGTTCACCCCATTATAGGGATATCGCCAAGTGGTAAGGCATCGCACTTTGACTGCGACATTCGTAGGTTCAAATCCTGCTATCCCTGCCAAAGGAGGTCTACTAGCTCAGTCG
>CACZYK010000071.1 GCA_902785295.1 uncultured Clostridium sp. | reverse complement strand
TGACTATTTTTCATATTTTAATCAATTAGAAGTCATTTCTTTATTATTATACCCTAAAAAGGTGTAATTTTATAATAAAAAATAGTCTCTTTTTATTTTGTTATTAGAAAATTTTATTGGCTAATAAACTTTTTTTAACTTGTTAAGTTTAATAAATACATTTTTTTGTTAATCTTATTATTAAACTTTAATTTTATAAATAAAAACCACATTCTTTATATATATTACCATAATAAATATTAATTATCTACATATAATAAAGTTTTTTACTAACTTTTATACAATATTAAATCAATGTTAAAATTTTTTTGATTTTTTTAATTAATGTTGATAGATTTTTAGTTACTAGATATTATCCTTATATTGTCTTCTCCAAAACATTCCTTTAGCTCTTGAATTAGTTCTGCATTTGATTCTATCCAAAACTCACTTGAAAGTCTATAATACTTCTTTTCTTTTTTTACATATAAGTATATTGGGGTATTTCCTTTCTCAATTTGAATATAAACTTTATCTCCATTAACTTTTTCTAATCCACTTATTGATTCACAAATAAGCTTTGGTGGTTCATCTTCTCTAATGCTTATTCTTCCTTTTACTACTACAAGCTTATCTTTTTCTATAATATTTCTAAGATTATCTAACGTTTTAGGAAATACTATTACCTCTATTACTCCTGTTAAATCTTCAAGTTGTAAAAATGCCATTAAAGTGTTGTTTTTTGTAACTTTTTCATTAACTGAATTTAGTATTCCTCCTAGTATAACTCTATCATTATCTTTAAATTTAAGTTGCTTATCTAAAATTTCTTCTTCTAGGTTTTGTGAAGTTTCTTGAATTAATTCATAAGATTCATTTATTTCTCTTATTGTTGCTGTAGTTTGCATACTTAAACTTTTCTTATATTCATCTAGTGGGTGACCTGATAAATATAATCCTGTCATTTCTTTTTCCATTGCTAGAATAGTTGATTTATCAAATTCCTCTATGTTTGGATAATTTATTTTTGGGATATCTATGGAATTTTCATCTAAACTAAATAAACTTATCTGTCCTTCTATGTTTCTTTTTCTTTCATTTGTTCTTCCATCCATAGCTTTTTCAAATACTGCAAGCATTCTTGACCTAAATACTTTAAAGTCATCCATTGCTCCAGCTTTAATTAGACTTTCAACAGCTCTTTTATTTATAGCTGATGTATCTATTTTATCTATAAAATCTTCTAGAGAAGTAAATTTTCCTTTAATTTCTCTAGCTTTTACTATAGAATCTACTACATTCATTCCAACATTTTTTATAGCTCCAATTCCAAAAATTATGACATCACCCTTAACTGTAAATTTTCCATAACTTTCATTTATGTTAGGAGGTATTACTTGTATTCCTTTCTCTTCTGCAAATTTAATATAATAAGCAACCTTTTCACTAATATCCTTAACTGAATTAAGCATTGCTGCTATCATTTCAACTGGATAATACCTCATTAAAAATGCTGTTTGATAAGCAACAACTGCATAGGCTGCCGCATGGGACTTATTGACATTTTGTTACTTTAAGGAATTTAAACCTTAAACTTTATATTTCTATAAAGATCGGACTATATCACTACCTTATGTTAAATAAGGCATAGGGCACTCGTGGATATTTCACCATATAATTTCTTACTTAGGCTAATTTATCTAGTCTCTGAACCTTTAACCTATTTCTAGGAAACTTGGCTGCGGATTGACCAATCCTTAAACTTTTTACCTTCTCTTAATTGATTAAATTAAGCCCTTAGTTCTATTACTAGACTAAGTTGGTATTTAAGGCTCTAAGGTGTTTCCCGCAATTAACCCTATTTGCTTTGTAGCTCCTACTACAAAGGCACTCTTTATTACATTCCACTTATTATATTTTCTTTCTAATTTTATAGTTGAATTTTTATATAAATAATCAAATATGTTCTCAAATTCTTCTTTTGCAGATATTCTTAAACATTTTATCTGTTCAGTCTTTGTATCTAATATTTTTACATATCTAAATCCTGTCACTATTTTTATCTCTTCTAAAAATGGTTTAGTTCCAAGAATGTCAAACATATATGTAGGATATTTATACTTGATTATTTTATCCTTATTTTTATAATAACTAGTGTTATGTGATAAAATTATGCTTCCATCACCATCAAAATATCCTCTTATAAAATGTCTAATTAATTTTGAATTTATTTTAGGAATACTAGTCATTATAAGTGATTTATTAGGACATAGACCTAAATCTCTCAATCTACTTGCAATTACTTGTGATGAAAAATTAATACAATATCCACATTTTGAATTTTCGAATCCACCTTTTTTAGTTTTTCTTATATCACCTGTAAATTCTAATTCTTTTGCGAACTCTTGTAATAGTTGTAAATCATTTATAGATATTACTATGTTGTTATATTTTTCATCACCAACAAATCCATCTGCATAAATAAAACCTAAAATATATGCTTTTTCTTGAGTATCAATATTATCAAAATAATTTTCATTCAATGTATATCTATTTTTTCTTCTAGTATTTATAGACTTATCCTTTAATACTCTTTTTACTCCTCTAATAGAAATATTTAAATTCAAAGCTATATTGTCTATATTAATATCTTTATTATTATAATAATATTCAACTATATTTTCTTTATCAATATCATTTAATTGATTATAACTTCTAACCATATCTATTTCACCTCTATAAATATGATTTCCCAAATTTATATTTATAATCAAAATTAATGAAATGTCTCTATGAATGCATATGATGCAAAGTCCATCATTGTATCAAATATTTTATTACCAATGGATTCGCTAATCCCATTTCTTATACAACCAGGAACTTGAACATTTCCTTCTTCATCTACAATTCCATAAATAAAGTTTTTTCGTTCTTCTTCCATTACTTCATGTTTTTTCTTGGACATGGCTCTTCTTACCATATCGCTTCTTCCAAGGGAATATCCTGCTAATTTTCTAACTATTTCCATAACTTGCTCTTGGTAGACCATTACGCCATATGTGACATCAAGTATATCCTGCAATTCAGGTGTATCATACTTTACTTTGTCTGGATTATTTTTTCCTTCTATATATCGTGGAATTTCTGCCATTGGACCTGGTCTATATAAAGAAATTCCAGCTATTATATCTTCTAAACTATCTGGTTTTAATTCTTTCATAAATGAAGTCATTCTAGGTGATTCTAATTGGAATACTCCTGTTGTATACCCATCTCCAATCATTTTATAAACTTCTTTATCATCAAAATCTATTTTATCTAAATTTATTTTTTTATTTCTATTTTCTTCAATCATTTTTACAGCATCGTTCATTACTGTTAAAGTCCTTAATCCAAGAAAATCCATTTTTAGAAGTCCAAGTTCTTCCAAAGTTGTCATTCCAAATTGTGTTACAATCATTTCTTCGTTCTTTTGAAGAGGTACATATTCTACTAATGGTTTTGATGCTATAACAACTCCTGCTGCATGAGTTGAAGAATGTCTTGGAAGTCCTTCTAGACTTTTGCTTATATCTATTAGTGCCTTCACTCTTTCTTCTTCATCATAAGCCTTTTTAAACTCTGGATTCATTTCTAAAGCCTTACTTATTGTGATTTTGGGAGAGTTAGGAATCATTTTTGCTATTCTATCAACTTCTGCATAACTATAATCCATCGCTCTTCCTACATCTCTTATACACATCTTAGGAGCCATCGTTCCAAATGTTATTATTTGTGAAACATTATTTTCACCATATTTCTCTACAACATAATCTATAACTTCTTGCCTGCGTTCATAGTCGAAGTCTGAATCTATGTCTGGCATGCTTACTCTTTCCGGGTTCAAGAAGCGCTCAAATAGTAAGCTATATTTTATAGGATCAATTTTTGTTATTCCTAGGGTATAGGCAACTATAGAACCAGCTCCTGAACCTCTTCCTGGACCTGTACATACCCCATCTGTTTTATTATTCCAAGTTCATATTCTAGCCTATCTACATATTCCTTTCCCTTACCTTCTATAGAGGAAATTTCATCATAGTCTAAAGGTCTGCCCCTTAAATTTTTAAATTCTTCATATCTTTCAATAAGTCCACTGTAACATCTTTCCCTTAAATAATCATAAGCTCTCCAACCTTCTGGCAATGGGAATTTTGGAAGCTTTGATTCATGAAATTTATAATCAAAATTACACTCTTCTGCAATTTTTATTGTATTTTCTAAAGCTTCTGGAACATAAGAAAACATATCATACATCTCTTCTGGAGACTTCAAATAAAATGTTTCTGAAGGATATCTCATTCTATTCTCATCATTTATTGTTTTTCCAGTTTGAATACATAATAAAATGTCATGAGATTTTGCATCCTCTTTTTTTACATAGTGAACATCATTGGTTGCCACAAGAGGGATATCAAGCTCCCTAGCCAATTTAATATTAGTTTCATTAACCTTTCTATTTTCTTCAAGCCCATGATTCTGAAGTTCTAAATAAAATCCCTCTTTAAAAATATCTTTATATAGTAAAGCTATTTCCTTTGCTTTTTCCTCATTTCCTTTTAAAATATTATTTTGAATTTCTCCACCTAAGCAAGCACTTAATGCAATAAGCCCTTCACTATGATTTTTTAAATACTCATTATCAACTCTAGGTTTATAGTAAAATCCATTTATAGAAGCTTCAGAAACTATCTTCATTAAATTTTTATATCCTATTTCATTCTTCACAAGAAGCACCAAATGATATGTATGATTATCCTTGTCTGGAGTTTTTATATGCATAGATTTTGATGCCACATAAATTTCACAGCCTAGGATAGGTTTAATCCCCTCTTCCTTAGCCTTCTTATAAAAATCTACACAACCATACATGACCCCATGGTCTGTAATAGCTATACTGTCCATGCCTAACTCTTTTGCTTGTTTTATAATCTTCGATATTTTCCCAGACCCATCAAGCAAACTGTACTCTGTGTGAAGATGAAGATGACAGAATTTTTTCTTTTCCACCATATCACATCCTTTATTTTTCACTTCGTAATTCTTCTGCTATTTTTTCAATTTTTCTTAGTCTATGATTTACCCCTGATTTTCCTACTGGAGGAGTAAGCATTTCTCCTAATTCCTTTAAGGATTCATCAGGATACTCAAGTCTAAGCTCTGCAATTTCTCTAAGATTTTGTGGAAGCCTTTTTAATCCTATTTTAGATTGAATAAGTTTAATGCTTTCAACCTGTCTTACTGCTGCATTAACCGTTTTTGAAAGATTAGCTGTTTCACAGTTTACAAGTCTGTTTACATTATTTCGCATTTCCTTCATAATTCTTATATTTTCAAGCTCTAAAAGACAAGAATGAGCTCCCATTATATTTAATATATCAACAATTTGTTCTCCTTCCTTTATATAGACAATAAAAGAATTCTTTCTTTGTATAACCTTAGAATTTAATCCACAGCTATTAATTAATTCACATAAATCATGTGCATATTCTTCGCTATGAGTAACAAATTCAAGATGATAGTTTTTTTCAGGATTAGTTACACTTCCTCCACCTAAAAATGCTCCTCTTATGTATGCTCTTTTTTCATTATCTGTTTCTACCATTTTTTCATCTATTCTGTAATCAAGAGTAATGCCACCATCTACTTCTTTAAATATTCCTGTTTCTTTAAGAAGCTCTCTAACTCCCATTTCTTCATCAATTACAACCATATAAATATTATTCTTTTTTAAGGAATTACTTTTTTTAACCATAAGCTTTGAATGTATATGAAAATGCTCTTTTAAAAGTGTAAATACAAGCCTTGCACTTGTTGGATTTTCTGTAGTTATCTTAAATGATAATCCCTTACCATTAAAACCTATGGTTCCACTTACCTTCATCATAGCTGAAATTTGAGCTAAGGCTTCTTCTTTGCTCATTTCTGTATATCTACCTAACTCTCCTTTTACCTTTGCTGAAAATGACATCTAACTTTCTCCTTTACTATTTTCCTCTTTTTCCCTCTGCTTTATACGTTGAGATAAATACATATATTCAATAATTTTCTTTTTATCATATAATAGTTGTTTTTCCATAATAGATTCAACTAATATCTGTGCTAAATAATCTGCATCATGCTTTACAAAACCACTTTCTATTTTAATTAAGTTACCTACAATTAAATCAACACCCTGACTTTTTATATTATCTTCATCAAGCTTAACTAATTCAGCACCTTCTTTATTATACTTTTCTTTGAGTTCATCAGATATATTTCCACAATTTGCAATAACACACTCTACTATATCCTTACCACCATACTTTTGAATGGTTTTTAAATGGTCTGATGCAGTAAAGCCATCAGTTTCTCCAGGTTGAGTCATTATATTTGATATATATACCTTATAAGCACTACTTTTTCTTATTGCTGAGCTTATTTTATTTACAAGAAGATTAGGAATAACACTTGTATAAAGGCTTCCAGGCCCCATTACTATTGCATCTGCCTCTTTTATAGCATCTAAAGCCTCTTTTAAAGGAATTGCATTTTCAGGTTCAAGCATTAAAAGTTCTATGGCAGACTTTTGTTTTATTGCTTCATTAGGTATTTGAGATTCTCCCTTTACAACATTTCCATTTTTTAAAACTGCCTTAAGTTGCATATCATCTAATGTGACAGGAAGTACCTTTCCTACTACTGCTAAAACTGAACTCATCTTTTGTATTGCATCTTCAAAATTATCAGATATTCCAGCCATTGCTGCTAAAAATAAATTACCAAAGCTTTGGTTTTTTAACCTACCATCTTTAAACCTATATTGTAGAAGTTCTTTCATAATTGGCTCTGTATCTGCTAATGCTAATAGACAGTTTCTTATGTCTCCTGGAGGAAGCATTCCTAAATCTTCTCTTAGCTTTCCTGAACCTCCTCCATCATCACCAACAGTAACTATAGCTGTTATGTTTGAAGTATAATATTTTAACCCTCTAAGCATGGTAGAAAGCCCTGTTCCTCCACCTATAACAACTATTTTAGGTCCTTTTATAAGAAGTCTTTTTTCTCCTATAAGAGACTCTATTTTTTTACTATTTAACGCTACTTTTATATCACCCTTATTAACTAAGTAAATTACAGATTTCATAATTTCTACTGCTGATAAATAGATAACAAATACTCCTGTAACAATAAGTGTAATATAAAATATTTTAAAAGTAGCAGTATATTCTCTTCTGTTTATAAGCTCTATAATTCCAAATACTATAAGAAGAATTCCAAGAACAGCAAAAGCTAGCCATCTTTTTACCTTTATCCCAGGCTTAAGCCAATCTGTAAATCTCATAGCTTTTTAACTCCTTTATGAATATCCTCATTTATATCTCTATGTTCTATTGATGCATTAAAGTCCTCTTTTTTAAGTTCCTCATAAACAGCATTAGCTATTGCCACTGAGCGATGTCTTCCTCCTGTACATCCTATTGAAACAATAAGTTGCTTTTTCCCCTCCTTTGCATAATTAGGGATAAGAAATTTTAGCATATCATTAAGCTTTTCTAAGAAATCTTTTGTTTCCTGTTGCTTTAAAACATATTCTCTTACTGGCTCATCCATTCCTGATAATGGTTTTAGTTCTGGTATGTAAAATGGATTTGGAATAAATCTAACATCAAATACCAAATCTGAATCTACAGGTATTCCATACTTAAATCCAAAACTTAAGACACTTATAGAAATTTCTTCTTCTACTGATTTATAGTCTCCAAAATATTCATTTATTTTTTCTCTTAAATCTTTAATAGGATATTTTGATGTATCTATAATTATATCTGCCTTATCTTGAACCTCTCTTAACTTTTTTCTTTCAATATTTATTCCAGTTAAAACCCTTCCATTAGGAGATAAAGGATGACTTCTTCTGTTTTGTTTAAATCTTTTTACTAAAACTTCATCAGAACAATCAAGGAATAATATCTCATACTTAAAATTATTTTTCTTTAAATATTCTAATGATTCAAATAAGTCATCAAAAAATACTCCACCTCTTATATCCATTACTAAGGCAACTTTATTTATTTGTCCTGTATTACATGCTTCAGCAAACTTTGGAATAAGTTTTGGTGGTAAGTTATCTACGCAAAAATATCCTATATCCTCTAAGCTTTTTGTAGCTTCTGTTTTTCCAGCTCCTGATAAACCTGTTACTATTACGAATCTCATATTGACCCCCTAATTTATGTAGTATTTCAAATAACATTATAGCATATCTATAGAATAGCCATATTATTTTTGATAATGCAAAATAAAAAAGTTTTAATTATTAACTTTGCAAGTTATCCACAATTATTCAATTAATATAATTTTTAAAGAATAAAAAAATAACTTTAATAATGATTTCAGTTGTATTTATTAATTTGTAGCTTATATTTTTCAATTTTTATAATGAAAAATACAAGCTAAATTATAATTTCTGATATCATTTTAAAGTTATAACCAATAAATTCTTTAAAAGATTTTATAAATCTTCTCCAATTATTCTCACTTCAGGATGAAGCTCAACTCCAAACTGTTTTTTTACTTCCTTTTGAATATATGCTATCAAATCTAAAATATCTTTAGCTGTAGCATTTCCTTTATTTATTACAAATCCTGAATGTTTTGAAGAAACAGCAGCTCCTCCTATTGAATACCCTTTAAGACCTGAATCTTGAATTAACTTCCCTGCAAAATGTCCTTCTGGTCTTTTAAATGTACTTCCAGCTGAAGGATATTCTAAAGGTTGTTTTTCTTCTCTTCTTTGTGTAAGGTCATCTATTTTTTCTTTAATTTCTTTTTTGTTTCCTTTTTCTAACTTGAAGGTAGCACTTATAACAATTAAGTTATCCTTCATAACCTTTGAGGTTCTATATCCAAGCTCTAATTCATCCTTAGACATTGTAACTATTTCTCCTGAGCTTGTAATTACTTGTGCTTCTTTTATTACATTTTTAATTTCTCCATCATAAGCTCCTGCGTTCATAAATACAGCTCCACCTACAGTTCCAGGAATTCCACAAGAAAATTCAAGTCCTGTTAATGAATTTTCTAATGCTTTATCAGAAAGGTTTTTAAGCATAACTCCACAATCTGCTTTTATTTCTGTTTCATTAACCTCTAAGTTAGTAAGTCCTGTTAATTTAATAACAACTCCTCTTATTCCTCCATCCTTTACTAAAAGATTGGAACCATTTCCAATTACAAAGTAAGGAATATTATTATCTTTGCATATTTTTATGCTTTCTATAATTTGTTCAGCCTTACTTGGTATTAATAGTATATCTGCAGGACCACCTACTTTAAAATTTACATGCTCCTTCATAAGTTCATTTATTTTAATTTCATCTTCTGAATATATATTATTAAATAAGTTCTTTAACTTTAAAACTTCACTCATATTAAACTCCTCTTAAATATTTTTATAATCTTTTAATCCATATTTTAGTATAGTTTAATTTTATCCATTAAACAAGAGATATTCCTTTATTTTTCCTTATTGGAATTAAAATAATTTACTATACTATCTGCTGTTTTTCTATCAATTGAGTCTATTTGTAAAAGTTCTTCTAATGTTGACTCTTTTATTTTTTCTACACTTCCAAAGTGCTTTAAAAGAGCCATCCTCCTTTTTTGCCCTACATTTGGAATATCATCTAAAATAGAATGAAGTGTTCGTTTATCTCTAAGTGCTCTGTGATAAGTTATTGCAAATCTATGAACTTCATCTTGTATTCTTCTTATTAACTGCATTAAGTTAGAATTTCTATTTATAATTATTTCCTCATTTTCATAAATTATTCCTCTAGTTTGATGTTTATCATCTTTTACAAGACCACATACTGGAATATTAATATTTAATTCTTCTAAAACCTGAAGTGCCACATTTACTTGTCCTTTTCCACCATCCATCATTATAAGGTCTGGGAAGTTAGAAAATTTTCCACTAGAAAACTTAATATTTCTATTTTGTATTTCTTTTACCTCTTTTAATCCATGTTCAAACCTTCTAGTAAGAATCTCTCTCATGCTATTATAATCATCAGCACCCTTAACAGTTTTTATTCTAAATCTTCTATAATCACTATTTTTTGCTTTTCCATCTTCAAAAACTATCATAGTCCCTACAGAGTCTACTCCTTGTATGTTAGATATATCATATGCTTCTATTCTATATGGAGGTTCATCTAATGATAATATATCCTGTATTTCCTCTAGGATTCTTTTATTAATTTCTTTTTCTTTTAATATTTTATCTTTAAATTGTTCAAGTGTTACCTTTGCATTATCCTTTACCATCTCAAGAAGGTTTTTCTTTTCTCCTTTTTGTGGAACTTTAATCCATGCTTTTGCTTCTCTTTTTATTGTTAAAAATTCTTCTAAAAGTTCCTCTTCTTCTATACATGGCACATAAATATTTCTTGGAATTTTTGCTGTTCCACTATAAAAATTAACTATAAACTGAGATAATATATTTTCTTCTGGCTCATCACTTGTATTTTCAATTATAAAGTGCTCTCTTCCACTGATTTTTCCATCTCTAAGGAAAAATACTTGTATACAAGCATCTCTTTCATCTTTATAAATATTTATAAAATCTTCATCACCTTCAGATACTCTAAAGATTTTTTGCTTTTCCACAAGGGCATTTATAGCTAATATTTTATCTCTAAAAGATGCTGCTTTTTCAAATTCTAGTGCTTCTGATGCCTTTTCCATATTTTCTTTAAGAGCTTTTAATATGTTCTTATCCTTGCCATTTAAAATATCCATTACTTCATTTATCATTTTTATGTATTCACTTTTTGAAACATATCCTCCACAAGGTGCCATACATTTTTTAATATGATAATTTAAACATGGTCTTGTTGGTTCATCTCCTTCTTTTATGCTTTTTTTACAGCTTCTTAAAGGAAATATTTTTCTTATAAGATTCATAGTTTCATAAACAGCTGTCCCATTTGTGTAGGGTCCAAAATATTTATTTCCATCCCTTACAAAATTTCTTGTAACAAAAACTCTTGGAAAATCTTCGTTTGTTGTAATTTTTATAAATGGATAAAATTTATCATCTTTTAAAAGAATATTATATCTTGGACTATACTTCTTTATTAAATTACATTCTAAAATTAAAGCTTCCATTTCAGAATCTGTAACTATATACTCAAATTCTGCAATATTTTTAACCATTGCTCTTACTTTTTCAGTATGATTTTTAGAGTTTTGAAAGTATTGCCTCACTCTATTTTTTAAAATTTTTGCTTTACCAACATAAATAACTTCACCTAAAGAATTTTTCATTAAATAAACTCCAGGCTTATTTGGTAAAACCTTTAATTGATATTCAAAATCAAACATTTTATCAAACATCCTCACTATCAAAATATAAATCCTAGAGAAATAAAATCTTAGAAATAAATAGCGAAGTAAATAAAAACCTTACTTCGCTATTTATATTAATTTAAAAAACTATCTTCCTAAAGCTGCATTTATCATTGCTCCAGCTACTGGTGCTGCTACTTGACCACCATATCCAGCATTCTCTACAATTACAGCTACTGCAATTTGAGGGTCTTCTGCTGGTGCAAATGCTATAAACCATCCATGAGGTTCAGCTTTATTTCCATTTGAATCTAAAACTGTTGCTGTTCCTGTTTTTGCACAAGCATTTGTTCCTTCAAAGAAAGACCAGCTTCCATAAACTCTGTTATCAACATAAGTTTTCATAAAATCTGTTATAACTGCTGCATGTTCTGCTGATAATACTCTTCCATATTCTTTGCTTTTAATAGTTTTAACTTCATTCATTTCTGAATCAACAACAGAATTTACAAGCTTTGGAGTCATCATAACTCCATCATTTGCTATTGTTGCTGCTACTAAAGCCATTTGCATTGGAGTTGCTAAAATACTTCCTTGACCTATACCAGATTGAGCAATTACTCCTGGATAAGTTTCAAGTGGAAACTGGCTTTTAGCTAAGCCAAATCCCTCTTTAGGAATATCTTTATTAAATCCAAACTTTTCTGCTGTTTCTTTTAAAGTTTCACTTCCAAGCTCTCTTGCTAATATTCCACCAAAAACTACATTACTAGATGCTAAAAAAGCACCTTTTAAATCTACATAACCATTAGCTTCACCACTATCATTAGATAGAGAATATTTTTCACTTATTTGTATATATCCTTTACTGTCATCAAATGTTCTTGATAATACATCTGGAATATTCTCTAATGCTGATGTTGCAGTTACAACCTTAAAGGTTGAACCTGGTGGATATAATCCATTAGTTGCTCTATTTATTAGAGGACTATTAGCTGCTCCTCCTGAATTTGCAGCAGAAATAGCGGCTTCTAAGTTATTAGGGTCATATGTAGGCTTAGATACCATTGCTAAAACTTCGCCTGTTTTTGGATTTAATGCTACAGCTGCTCCTTTATTACTACCAAGTGCATCATACGCTGCTTGCTGAATTGTAGGATTTAATGTTGTAACAACACCATTTCCTACTTTTTTTATTTCTTCATCTTCTTTTCCTCTATTTTTAAATTCTGTTTTTAGCTTTTCCCAGCTAAAGTTATAAAATATACTATCTTTTTTATCTTCTTCTGTTGGAGTATGTGTTGTAAGCTCTTCATTATATAATTTTTCTAATCCTGTTGTTCCATAGGTTTGATTAACATAGCCTAATGCATGAACATAAACATCTCCACCAATATAATTTCTTGATTGGGTTAAAGCACCTGTTTTTTCTCCTGAGGTTAGTGGTGAAAGATTTCTATCATATATAGTTCCTCTTAAAATGTTATTTTTCTCTACCCATATTCTTTTATTATTTGTATCACTTGCTAAAGCTGGTGCCTTAAACGCCTGAAAATATGCTATATATGAAATTAAAGCAATAAAAAGAAATAGAAATACTATCATAACCTTCTTAACATTATTTCCAAACTGATTCATTAATTAACCCTCCTCTGAAACCTTTTGTAATAATCCTAATGCAAAAAACATAGTAAGCATAGAGCTACCACCAGCACTTATAAAAGGTAGAGTTATTCCTGTTAAAGGTATTACTTTAAATATACCACCAATAATAACTAAAGCTTGACAAGCTATCATTACACTTAAACCTACTGCTACTAATTGAGAAAATCTATTATTTGTTACAAAAGCAACTCTTATTCCTCTATAAAAAAGCAAGAAAAATAATATTAATATTCCAATTCCAAATATCATACCAAACTCTTCACAAATCATTGCAAAAATATAGTCACTTTCCCTTACAGGTACAAAATCAGGGTATCCATGACCTAATCCTAATCCAAACATTCCTCCTGAGGATATTGCATATAATCCTTGAATTATTTGATAACCTGCATCAGTTGGATCCGCCCATGGGTCAAGCCATATTTGTACTCTTTTTCTAATATGTGCAAAAAGTTTATATGCCATACTTGCACCTACAGCTGATAATCCTAAACATAATACAACATATTTTTTCTTTGATGTAGCAACATATAAAAGTGAAATTGAAATACCAAAAAATATTAATGCTGAACCTAAGTCAGTTTGATAAACAAGACATCCTAATGAAAATATTGTTACCAATGCAGGCTCTATAAGATTTTTTAGTTGTTTAATTGTTTTTTCTTTACCACTATAACCCTTCAAAGCTGATGATAAATATAAAACTAATGTTATTTTACCAAACTCTGATGGTTGAATTCCAATACCAGCTATATAAATCCAGTTTTTAGAACCATTGATTTCTGGTGCAAACAATGGTGCTAATATCATAAATAGTATTGTTAAAACTAAATAAACATATCTATAATTTGATAGTTTTTTCATCCTTGGAAGAAGAACTACAGTTAAAATAAATATTAGAATACCTACAACAAACCAAGCAATTTGTTTTACTGCATAAGTGTAATCTATTCTATATAACATAGCAATTCCTATAGCAGATAAAATACATGCAAATATAAGCAAAAATTTATCTCCTTCTGGATAAAACTTTCTTATTATAAAATGAGAACACATTATAACAAAACATACTATTCCACCTATAATAAGAGCTCTTTTATCTGTTGGATTACTTAAAAGTGCTAAATCTCCAAAAAGGGCAATACATAAAATATATGTAACTAATAAAAGTAGAAATTCATCTTTACGAATTTTCACAAAATCACCTCAATCATTATGCTAACACTCTAAATATGGTAGTTCCTATCTGAATTTCTTCTCTTCCTAACAATTTAACATTAGTTGATATTTTTCTACCATTAACAAAAGTTCCATTTGTACTTTGTAAATCTTGTATATATAAATTATTTTCCTTTACTATAAGCCTAGCATGGTTTCCTGAAGTATGCCTGTCTTGTAAAACTACAGAATTATCTTCTCTTCTTCCAATAGTTACTATATCTATGATAGGTATTATAGTCCCCTTTTTAATATTGGAGCTTTCTCCCGTTGAAATAACCTCAATACCATAATTTTTCTTTACTTTTTTCTTAACTGGTTTTGAAGGTTTATCTTTATACATTATCTTTAGCGCATAGTATATTATAAAATAAAGAATTATTATGAATATAACTCCAAATACTATTGCCATTAATTTAGAAAAATCCATAAATTCACCTCAAATATAAAATTATCTGTATATAATTATACAATAATACTACCATAAAAACATGTTTATTAAATATTTTAAGAAATCATTAATAATTTATAACATATTTCTTAAATATTTGCCTGTATATGAATTTTCCACTTTAATTATTTCTTCTGGTGTCCCTTCTGCAACTAATGTTCCACCATTATCTCCACCTTCAGGTCCTAAATCTATGATATAGTCTGCACATTTTATAATATCAAGATTATGCTCAATAACAACAACAGAATTTCCTGCATCTACTAATCTCTGAAGTATTTCTATTAATCTATTTACATCATCTATATGAAGTCCTGTTGAAGGTTCATCTAAAATATATAATGTTTTTCCTGTACTTCTTTTTGAAAGTTCATAAGCAAGCTTTATTCTTTGAGCTTCTCCTCCTGAAAGCTGAGTAGAAGGCTGACCTAATCTTATATATCCAAGTCCTACATCATATAAAGTTTGAAGCTTATTTTTTATTCTTGGAATATTTTCAAAAAATATTAATCCAACTTCTAAAGTTTCTCTATTATATCTCTTTCCATTACAAACCTCACAAGGAACATATACATCAGATAAAAACTGCATTTCAATTTTTATTATTCCATCCCCTGAACAAGCTTCACATCTTCCACCCTTTACATTAAACGAAAATCTTCCTGGCTTATATCCTCTCATTTTAGCTTCTGTTGTTGTTGAAAACAATTCTCTTATTATATCAAATGTACCTGTATAAGTAGCAGGATTTGAACGAGGGGTTCTTCCTATTGGACTTTGGTCTATATCTATTATTTTATCTATATTTTCAAACCCTATTATCTCTTTATGAGCTCCTACTAAATTTCTACTCTTATTAACTAGTCTGTTTAACCCTTTATATAATATTTCATTAATTAAGGTACTTTTTCCTGAACCTGAAACTCCAGTAACTACTGTTAATGTACCAAGAGGAATAGAAACATTTAAATTTTTTAGGTTGTTTTCTCTATGGAACTTCTATTTTTTTTGCTCCACTTAAATATTGCCCAGTAATAGACTCTTTACATTGCATTATCTCCTCTGCTGTTCCACATGCTACTACTTCTCCACCATGTTCTCCTGCACCTGGGCCTATATCTACTATATAATCAGCTGCTTTCATAGTATCCTCATCATGTTCAACAACTATTACAGTATTTCCTACATCTCTAAGCTTCTTTAATGTTCCTATAAGCTTATCATTATCCCTTTGATGAAGTCCTATACTTGGTTCATCTAAAATATATAATACTCCCATCAATGAAGAACCTATTTGTGTTGCTAGCCTTATTCTTTGAGCCTCTCCTCCAGATAGTGTTCCTGATTTTCTAGATAAATTTAAATAATCTAATCCTACATCAACTAAAAATTGAAGTCTATTTCTTATTTCTCTTATAATTTGCTCACTTATTATCTTATTTTTCTCTGAAAACTTTAAATTATTTATAAAATCAAGTTCTTCCTTTATAGGCATTTCAGTAAATTCAATTATATTTTTCCCATCAATTTTTACTGATAATACCTCTGGCTTTAGTCTTGCTCCATGACATTTAGGACATGCTTTGTCACTCATAAAAGCCTCTATTGAATCTTTTATAAAATCAGAATTAGATTCGTTATATCTTCTTTTTAATGAATTTATTTCTCCTTCAAAGGCATAATTATATACAGCTTTAACTCCCTCTTTAACATATGTAATATTAAGCTTTTTTCCCTTTGTTCCATATAATAAAATATCTACAATTTCTTTTGGAAGCTCTTCAATAGGAGTATCTAAAGAAAAATTATATTCTTTACATAAAGCTTTTAATATAGCTAATGTCCATGATTCTTTTTTAAGTCTTCCATCTCCCCAACTTGCTATGGCACCATCCATAATGCTTAATTTTTTATTAGGGATAACCAAATTTTCATCAATTTCAAATAAAGTTCCAAGTCCATCGCAACAATCGCATTTCCCATAAGGAGCATTAAAAGAGAACATTCTAGGCTCTAATTCTCCTATACTTATACCACAATCAGGACAAGCAAATTTTTCACTAAACAAAATATCATTTTCGCCTATTACATTCACAATAACAAGGCTTTCTCCAAGCTTTAATGCTGTTTCTAAAGAATCTGTAAGTCTTCCTTCAATTCCTTCTTTAACTATTATCCTGTCTATAACAACCTCTATATTATGCTTTTTATTCTTATCAAGCTTTACCTCTTCCTCAGTTAACTCATATATTTCTCCATCTATTCTCGCTCTTACAAAACCTTTTTTCTTTATATCATCTAATACTTTTTCATGAGTTCCCTTTCTTCCCCTTATAACAGGAGCTAATATTTGAATTTTAGTTCTTTCACCTAAATCCATAACCTTATCTACAATCTGGTCAATAGTTTGTTGTTTTATTTCCTTACCACATTTAGGACAATAGGGAGTTCCAACTCTTGCATATAAAAGTCTTAAATAATCATATATTTCCGTTATTGTTCCCACTGTTGACCTAGGGTTTTTACTTGTAGTTTTTTGGTCTATAGAAATAGCTGGAGATAATCCTTCTATCTTTTCTACATCTGGCTTATTCATTTGACCTAAAAATTGTCTTGCATATGAAGATAATGATTCCACATATCTTCTTTGTCCTTCTGCATACAGAGTATCAAAAGCTAATGAAGATTTTCCTGACCCTGAAAGTCCAGTAAATACAATAAGTTTATCTCTAGGTATTGTTAAGCTGACATTTTTTAAATTATTGACTTTTGCTCCCTTTATAATAATTTTATCATTCATGTTCTTTGCTCCTTACTTGATATTAAAAAAATAATTTAATTTTTTTCCAAATCAGAAATTATATCTCTAAGCTCTGCTGCTCTTTCAAATTGAAGGTTTTTAGCTGCATCAAGCATTTCTTCTTTATATTTTTTAATAAGTTTATTCTTTTCACTTTTTGTAAGCTTTTTAGTTTCCTTAGAAGTAATCTGCTTTTCTTCTTCTTCAAAAGTCTTAGTAGCTTCTATTACTGCTCTTATATCTTTTGTTATTGTCTTAGGAACTATTCCGTGTTCTTCATTGTATTTCATTTGAAGAGTTCTTCTTCTCTTAGTTTCATTTATTGCCCTATTCATAGAGCCAGTAATTCTATCTGCATACATTATAACCTTGCTTTCAGAGTTTCTTGCAGCTCTTCCTATAGTTTGTATTAAGGATGTTTCAGACCTTAAAAATCCTTCCTTATCAGCATCTAAAATTGCAACTAATGCAACTTCTGGAATATCTAAGCCTTCTCTTAATAGGTTAATTCCAACAAGGACATCATATTCTCCTTTTCTAAGGTCTCTTATTATTTCCATTCTTTCAATTGTTTTAACATCTGAATGCATATATGTTGTTTTAACTCCAAGCTCTATTAGATATTTTGTTAAATCCTCTGCCATCTTTTTTGTTAAGGTGGTAATAAGAGTTCTAAAGCCTCTTTCTGTATTTTTTATTATTTCTCCATATAAATCATCAATCTGTCCTTTAACAGGCTTTACTACTATCTCTGGGTCTAAAAGTCCTGTTGGTCTTATTATCTGCTCAACTACTTCAGAAGAATTATCTAATTCATATTGTGAAGGAGTAGCACTTACAAATACCACTTGATTTATCTTTTTTTCAAACTCTTGAAACTTTAATGGTCTATTATCATAAGCACAAGGAAGTCTAAAGCCATAATCGACTAAACTTTCTTTTCTAGACCTATCTCCTGCATACATAGCCCTTACTTGAGGGATTGTAACGTGACTTTCATCTATAAACATTAAAAAATCCTCTGGAAAATAATCAAGCAATGTTTTTGGTGGTGTTCCTGCTTCTCTATTATCCATTATTCTAGAATAATTTTCTATTCCACTGCAATATCCCATTTCTCTAATCATTTCTATATCAAAATTAGTTCTTTGTCTTAATCTTTGAGCTTCAAGGAGTTTATCTTGGGCATTAAGCTCTTTAAGTCTATCTTCAAGCTCCTCCTCTATTGTCCTTAAAGACCTCTCTATAGTTTCTGAAGATGATGCAAAGTGAGAAGCTGGGAAAATAGCAACATGTTCTCTTTCACCTAAAATATTTCCTGTTAAAACATCAAATTCTCTTATTCTATCTATTTCATCTCCAAAAAACTCTATTCTTATTCCTTTAGTGGAAGAGGAAGCTGGAACAATATCTAAATTGTCACCTCTTACTCTAAATGTACCTCTTTTAAAATCTATATCATTTCTTTCATATTGAATTTCTATAAGTTTTTTTATTATTTCATCTCTATCTTTTTCCATACCTACTCTTAAGCTTATAGTAAGCTTTTCATATTCTTCTGGATTTCCTAGTCCATAAATACATGATACAGAGGCTACTATAATAACATCTCTTCTTTCAAAAAGTGCAGAGGTGGCAGAATGTCTAAGCTTATCTATTTCATCGTTTATTGCTGCATCTTTTTCAATAAATGTATCTGTTTGAGGTACATAAGCTTCTGGTTGATAGTAATCATAATAAGAAACAAAATATTCTACTATATTATCTGGAAAGAATTCTTTAAATTCTGAGCATAGTTGAGCTGCTAAAGTTTTGTTGTGAGCTAAGATTATTGTAGGTCTTTGAAGCTTTTCTATAATATTTGCCATGGTAAATGTTTTTCCTGAACCTGTTACTCCAAGCAAAGTTTGACCTCTATTTCCATCTTTAATTGATTTTACCAAAGCTTCTATTGCTTGAGGTTGGTCTCCTGTAGGATTAAATTTAGATTTTATTTTAAACTTTCCCATTTTTCACGCTCCTAACCGAACTAATATTCGTACATATATTTTACTTTTTATTCATAATATAGTCAATAAAAAAGTGTGAATTATTACTTTTCTTTTTCCATAAATATACTTTAAGTTAACATAAAGTAATAATTTGTACTTTTTAACCAAAATAAAAAAGTGGCTGCGCCACGCTCCCTTCGGGATATCAATTTTAAATTTTTTCTAAAAGCATAGGCATTTCATATATCCTATGCTTTTAAATTAACT
>CACZYK010000070.1 GCA_902785295.1 uncultured Clostridium sp. | reverse complement strand
AAATGTAAGTAGCTTTGAAGTTATTCATTGCCAAAGCAGATACGTTGAAACAGTAAAATTCTTAAAATGTTTATATTTGATTACATTTTAAGTAGCAGAGTTTCTTCATAAAAAGATAAAAAATCAAGTTTCAATTGGGATAATTTCATTAGGGGTAGCATCATTATTTTCATCTATAATAATAAATTATTTATCATTAAGAACTATAAATAGCATGATAGCATTGATTATAACATTAATAGTAACTATAATATCAATGCTCATAAGCAATAAACATGAGTCAAATATAATAAGATGCTTATCTCCAATGAATACATTAAATGAAATTCAATCAATAACTACTGTAATAATATTGTGTGCAATAGGAATATTTAATATTTTAAATCCTATAAAAAATGAAAAAGAAAAAATACCTTTTAATATATATTCAATAATATTAAGCTTAATTGTATATGTAAAAATAATATCTCAAGGTTTTTTAGATGATAAAGCACTAATTATTTATAGTATAGTAAATTGTATTATAATAAACATAATGTTTTTAAGAGAAGGAAATAGTTTAGAAGAATCAAAAGTATCTTATAAAAAAATAAGAATTATAGCATTATATTTTATCTTTTCAATAATTATAGTAAATTTTAGAGACATAGAAATGACATATTCAATTATTATATATAGCTTTTACTTATTGATTTTAGTTTTATTATTTATTAAGGGTAAAAGTACTAAATGGCTTTTTTATATACAATTCATAATAACAGCTATATATATGAGTGCTATATTTGAAAATACTAATCTATTAACAGGAGTAGTGATAATTCTTACTTTAACTAGTTTATACTTATTTTATAAGAATAATAACATATTTATAAATTCAGCTTTGTGGATATGTATAGGCTTAAGCATATCAGATTATTTCAGTAAATTTGATTATTTAGAAACAATATTATGTAGATTAATATATGTGGTTATTTGCATTAGCAATATTTATCTTATCATTAAAAAATAAAAATAATATACTGTCAATAATATTAAAGTACTTTTATATAATATTATTCTTTGTATTTATTAATTCATTAGAAATTTTAAATGGATTTACTAATAAGATATTAATCTTTTTAACCATAAATATTATATTTACAGTTATAAGTTATGAATTTGAAATATTAAGACATAAAAACATAGAATTTCATAATTTCATATTGCTTATTATAACAGGATTTTTAAATATAATTTCATTAAATATTTTAAACATAAATATTATTCAATTTATAATAATAGCAGTGCTAGGAATATCTAATATACTATTATTCAATAAAAGTGATAATAAAAACTATATAGTAAAAAATAATTATTTAATATTAGGAATTTATTTAGCATTAGTAATTTTAAGATTATCTAACCTAAGAGTTTTTCCTTCACTTATAGGAACTATAATAGGAGATATTTTATTAATGGTATTATCCCTTGCTTGTATATGGGCTGGCTTTAAAATTAAAATAAAAAATATTAGAAAATACGGTCTTATACTAGCACTATTAACCTGTGGAAAAGTTGTTTTTATAGATTTATATATAAGAAACTTCATAATAAAAACAATACTATTCCTTATAACAGGCTGCATAGCACTAATAATATCCTATGCATACACTCAGATAGAGAAGAAACAATAGAATTTAAAGATAGCCGTTGCTCACAGAAATATATATAGTATTGATAGTAGAAATTTTTTGAGACATTTAAAAATTGTTTCCTTAATTTTTTAAGATGTGTATATTTTGATTAAGCTTGAATACTGTTTCTTTTCATCAAGAAATTATATTATTTGTTAAACTGTGGATAACTTGTTAATCTTAACAATAAAGTTTAATAAAATAAACAAGTTTAGAAATTTCTTTTAGTTAAAGCAGAGTGAATATATTGTTTTATATTGATTTGGAGTATGTTGACAAAAAAATAATATATTTATTTTATTAACTTTGTTTATTAAAATATTAGTTCCCTTATTTTATGAAGGCGTGACTTGGAGCCTGTCGATAGGTGAGAATCAAAATTTTATATTTTGCTCTTCGAACCTACCCAGCGAACAAAGTGAGTCGGGCTTCCTAAAAAATAACATAAGGGAACTAATATTTTTGAATCAAGCTTAATATTAGTAAATATCATCAAATATTAATGGAACATTTTCTTTAAATAAATCTAGTATCATTTTAGCAACTTCTATCATTTGTGGGTGAGCAGAAGGTGCTGTTCTTAATTTAAAGAAATGTCTCCATTCTCTTAGGTTCATAGTTATAACAATTTCTGTTTTTATTGAATTTGGAAGTATACTTCTAGCTTCTTGTGGAGTAACACCAGAAGCTATCATTTTCATATAGGTTTCTTCAATGCTTTTCATTGTGCTTTCCCAAGTTTTATAAGCTTCGTCATTTTCATTCCAAAAGCAAGGCTTTATAAATGTTAATTCATTTCCAAATTTATCATTTGAGTAGTTACAATATCTTGTGCTTTCTTGACTATAGCTTGCTATTCTATGTCTTACAATTTCATGAGTGACACCTCTATCACAAATTACTCTTACAGAAATGCTTTCATGTTCTATTACAGATTCATGATGTCTATGTAATATATTAGCTATAAATTTTTCAGCAGATTCTTCCTTTATATTGCTTTCACTTTTATAGCATACACGACCTATTCTTTCGATTTTCTTTAGCATTTCTTTTCCGTCAATTTTATCTTCTAATATAACAGAAGGCTTTATTATTTTCATAAAAATAGACTCTCCTTTAAAATAATTTTGTATTCTTATTATAACCTTTATGGTTAAAATCTCAAGAGAACAAAAAATTATAATATTTCTAAAATTTCAACATTGTATTTTGAGCCTGGAGCATCAACTTCAACTATATCTCCAACCTTTTTGCCTTTTAAAGCTTTTCCTAAATCTGATTCTATACTTATAAGCATATTTTCAGGGTCTAAATCCATTGTAGTTACAAGAGTTACAATTTCTTCTTCATCATCTTCAACAAATTTAACTCTAGCTTTGCTGCCTATACCTAAAACAGATTTATCTTTGGCATCTTCAATTACAGTTGCTGTTGATATCATATTCATTAGATATTGTATTCTATTATCATTTTCTCTATAATTAGCACAAGCTTCTTTATATTCTGCATTTTCTGATCTATCTCCATGAGCTGCTGCAACCATTTTTTCCTTCGCAATCTCAGCTCTCTTTACAGTTAGTCTATATTCTAATTCTTCTCTTAACTTTTTAATATTTTCTTCTGTTAATACATTATTCATTTAATATAATCCTCCTTAAAAATTGATATGTTAATATTATATAATATATAACAAAAAATAAAATAGAGTTTTTAATATTATATGGAAATTATATTAATTGCTAAACTGTGGATAACTTGTTAAGTTTAATAATTAGCACTTTTTTATTAAAGTTTTTTTCGTAAAAATGTATCTTCTTGAACCTTAAAAGGAATTTTTATCTTAAATATCATTCCAGGATGTGGACATGATTCAATTTTATTTCCTTCTTCATCATATATTTCATCAGCTATAAATTCTTCTCCAAATTTCTTTGGTGATAATAGTTCAATTTTATCTCCTTTAACAAATTTATTTCTTTGTTTGCATAGAGCCATTTGAGTATTTTCATCATATTCTTTAACTATTGCAACAACATCATATTCTCTTACATGGTCATTTGTATTATAAATAAGACCATCTTCTTTAGGTTCATTAAAGAAGAATCCAGTATAGTATTGTCTGTGGCTTACTTTAAACATTTCATCATATAATTCTTTTGGAAGTTTATAATTTTCAGGGTCTTCATAATATAAATCAATTGCCTGTCTGTATGCATTTACAATTATAGCAACATAGTACTCACTTTTATTTCTTCCTTCTATTTTTAAAGAGGATATACCAGCTTCCATAAGCTCAGGGATATATTCTATCATACATAAGTCTTTAGAATTCATAATGTATGTTCCATGAGAATCTTCTTCTATTTTGAAGTATTGATTTGGTCTTTTTTCTTCAACTAGAGAATATTTCCATCTGCAAGATTGAGAACAAGCCCCTCTATTAGAGTCTCTTCCACTCATAAAACTTGAAAGAAGGCATCTTCCAGAATAAGAAATACACATTGAACCATGAACAAATACTTCAAGTTCTAAGTCTTTTGAAATTTTATTTCTTATTGTTTTTATTTCATCAAGAGAACATTCTCTAGCTAAAACAACACGCTCAGCACCTAAAGATTCCCACATATTGCAAGCTTCATAGTTTATGGTATTAGCTTGAGTGCTTATATGAATTGGAAGATTAGTATATTTTTTTACCATAGATAATACTCCAAGGTCAGAAACAAGCACTGCATCAACATTAGTTTCTTCAAGTTTCTTTAAAAATTCAGGAAGTTTATCAAGTTCTTCATTTCTAGGCATTACATTTACAGTGCAATATAATTTTTTGCCAAGATTATGAGCAAATTCTGCTCCTTCTTTTATATCTTCAAAGGAAAAATTTTTGGCAGCAGCTCTTAAATTAAAGGCTTCTCCTCCAAAGTAAACAGCATCTGCACCATATTTAAAAGCTATTTTTAATTTTTCTAAGTTTCCTGCAGGAGCCAAAAGCTCAGGTTTTTTATATTTAGGTTTCATTTAGTTTTCCTCACATTCTTAAAAATAATATCAATCAAATTTTAACATACTTTCTTATTGTTTATCTATAATTCTCTTTAGTGGAATAAGTGATATTATAACTAAACAAATTATGCAATCAATAGCCACCATTGGACCATTAACAGCTAAAGAGTAAATCCAAGCATTCATGCCATAGTCTGCACCGTAGCCGCCAAAGAAAACAACACCAGAAATAAAGTGACATATAAACTTAATAAAAAACGCTATGGTAGTACCAAGTATAGGTTTATCTTTAAAATATCCAGCGAGTCCTATAGCTAAGGATGGTAAAGGGTAATCAAAAAGAATTTGTACTGGATGCACAAAGTATGGGTCAAGGAATAAATTTAAAATTCCATAAGCAAATCCAGCAAGCATACCAATTTCTGGGCCATAAATAAAAGCAATTATTAATAAGGGAACCATTCCTCCTAAAGTTACACTTCCTCCCATAGGAAAATGGTAAATTCTAAAAATTTGTAATACACAAGCAATAGCTATTGCAATCCCTACTCTTGCAATAATTTTAGAATCTAATTTTATCTTTTTAAATTTAAATAAAGCAAATAGTATTATTGCTAATCCAAGTAATCCAATTAAAGAAGAAGGATTACCAAATATCTCATTAAGCTTTTCTGAAAATCCAGAAAAATAACTATGAAATCTTTCTATCCAGTCATTAAAAATTTTCATAAAGACCTCCTAAAGTTTAATAACAGCTATTAAAGTAGTTGAATATATTATTTCGCTCTTTTGTATTTGTAAATTTAGGTTAAGATAAAACAATATAATTCAATCTTCTTTTTTTCGTGTAAATTGTAAAATAAATAATTAATAAAGTCAATTTAAATAAAATGTTTATATAAGTAATAGAATAAATTAGAAATCTATAGTAAAATAAACATAAGAAAAAAATTATATGGAGGGATAAAATGAGAAGAATAGTATTATTAACTATAACTTTTACTATGACTTTATGTTTATTTGGCTGTGTTTCTAAGAATGATAAATTATCTAATGAGAGTAATACACCATTAACAAAAATTGAAAAAGAAACAGAAACTACAGAATCTAAAACAGTTGAATCAAAGACAGTAGAAAGTCAAACACCAGAAACAAAAACAGTAGAAGAAAAAACAGAACAAACCGAAGAAACAAAAGAAATAGAACAAACAGAAGAAATAGAACAAACAGAAGAAAAAGAACCTGTTGCAGTAAATGAGCAAAAGAATACTAATGTACAAGAAGAAAATATAATTAAAAGAGCACCTAGTAGTATAAAAACAGTTGTTATAGACCCAGGGCATGGACCAGGTGGAAATAGTGAAAAGGAAGCACAATCACCAGGTTCTAGTATTATGAAGATAAAAGATGGAGGTGGAGCTGAGGGAATAAATAGTAAAACTCCTGAGTATGTTATTACAATGAATGTTGCATTAAAGTTAAAAAATCTGTTAGAAGCTAATGGAATAAATGTAATTATGACTAAAGATGATATAAATTTAGCACCGGGAAATATAGAAAGAGCTGATGTGGGGAATAATAACAATGCAGATTTAGCTATAAGAATACATTGTGATTCAGCAGATGTATTAAGTGCTAGGGGAGCTTCTATGTTAGTGCCAGCACCTGTTGGATATGCTGAAAATATTGCTGGAATAAGTAGGACATATGGTGAAATAATATTAAATAATTTAGTTTCTACTGTAGGAATGTATAACAGAGGAGTTATTGAAAGAAGTGATTTAACAGGCTTTAATTGGTCTAAGGTGCCAGTAGTTTTAATAGAAATGGGATTTTTATCAAATCCTGAAGAAGATAATCTTTTAAATAGTGATTCATATCAAGAAAAACTTGCACAAGGACTTTGTAATGGAATATTAAAAGTTCTAGGAAATTAGCGTGAAAATAGCCAAGGTATTGGGGGTACCTTGGCTTTCATCTTGGGAGATGATTATTTTTAATAGGGAATTAATATGAAAAATTTTATTAATCTTATGAGTTTAGTATATAATTATATTGTGACAGAATTATGTCAAATAAAAAATATTTAAAAAAAGGAAGAAAAATATGCTTTTAAGAAATGATAAAATAGCAATAGTGGCTTGTTCAAATGCTCAAACATTATCTAATAAAGAAAAAATTAATGAATTAGAAGAAGTTATTAAAGATATAGGTCTTGTTCCTGTTTTGAGTGATTTTATATATGAAAAATATTCTGTATTTAGTGGAAGTGCTAAGGAACGTGGAAAGGCTTTAATGAAGTGTTATTTAGATAAGGATATTAAAGCTATATTTGATATATCAGGTGGAGATGTAGCAAATGAGGTATTAGAATATTTAGATTTTCAAGTAATAAAAAATAATCCCAAACCATTTTTTGGATACAGTGATTTGACAACAGTTATAAATGCTATATATTCAAAAACAGAAAACATTTCATATTTATATCAAATAAGAAATTTAGTATATTCTTATAAAGAAATTCAAAAACAAAGATTTACTAACTCTATATTATTAGGAAAAGATGATTTATTTAATATAAATTATGAATTCTTGCAAGGCAATAAAATGAGTGGAGTAGTTATAGGTGGTAATATAAGATGTTTTTTAAAGCTTTCAGGAACACCATATATGCCGGATTTAGAAAATAAGATATTATTATTAGAAGCCTTTGGAGGAGAAGTAGCACTTATGACTACTTACTTAACTCAATTAAAGCAAATGAGAGCTTTTGAAAAAATTAATGGAATAATTCTTGGAACTTTTACTAAGATGGAACAAAATAAAGTTAAGCCTAATATAGAAGAAATAGTGTTAAATATAGTAGATAATAAAAGTCTTCCTATAATTAAAACAAACGAAATAGGACATGGAATGGATTCAAAATGTATGATTATAGGAAAAAATATGATATTTAAACAAAAATAATATTATATTTCTTCATTTGATGAAATTTACATAAAAACATAGTATAATAAGTAGTATTGTGTAATTAAACTTGAATATAAAAAGCAAGTATAGGGGGCTTAATGAGAAAATGATTCAGTTAATTGATTTATCATATGTAGCAGATGATGGTATAGAAATATTAAAGAATATAAATTTAACAATTGATGATGAAAAAATGGTGGTTATTACAGGACCTAATGGAGGTGGAAAATCAACATTAGCCAAAATAATAGCTGGAATATTAAATCCAACTTCAGGGAAAATATTATTTAATGGTAAAGATATAACCAAAATGAATATTACAGAAAGAGCAAAGATTGGAATAAGTTTTGCATTTCAACAACCAGTTAGGTTTAAAGGAATTACAGTTCGTGATTTAATAACTTTAGCAGCCAATAAAGAAATGAAAACAGAAGAAATTTATGGCTACTTAGAGAAGGTTGGTTTAAATGGAGATGCATACATTAATCGTGAAGTGAATGGAAGCCTTTCTGGTGGAGAAATGAAGAGAATAGAAATAGCTATGATTATGGCTAAAGATACAGAACTATATGTTTTTGATGAACCAGAAGCAGGAATTGATATATGGAGCTTTAAGGATTTAGTTTCAGTATTTAGAGAAATAAGAGCAACAACTAAAAAATCAATGATAATTATATCTCACCAAGAACGTATTATGGACATTTCAGATGAAATTGTAGTTTTAAGTGATGGACAAGTATTATCTCATGAAAAAAGAGAGGATATTCTTCCATGTCTTCTTGGTAATTCAAAAGTATGTTGTAATAAAAATTTGGAGGTCAAAAAGGATGAATAAGATAACAAAAAGCTTAATATCAATAGTATCAGATTTAGATGGAACTCCAAAGGGAGCTTATAATATTCGTGAAGATGGAGAATGTGCAGCTAGACATTCAAGTGAGAATATAGATATAGTTCCAAAGAAAGATAAATCAGGAATAGATATAATTATAAAGCCTAATACTAAAGGGGAAACAGTATATATACCAGCATTAATAACTCATGAAAATGTTAAAGATTTAGTATATAATGATTTTTATATAGGAGAAGGGTCAGACATAATTATTTCAGCAGGTTGTGGAGTACATAATAATGGATGTGGAACATCAGAACATAATGGAATTCATAGATTTTTTATAGGAAAAAATGCTCATGTTCTTTATTTAGAAAAGCATGTTGGTACTGGAGAGGGAGAAGGAAAAAAAGTAATAAATCCAGAAACCTATGTTGAAATAGAACAAGATGGATATTTAGAAATGGATACTGTTCAAATTGGAGGAGTAGATTCAACAAAAAGAAATTGTGCAGCCATTTTAAAAGAAGGTGCAAAGATTGTTGTAAAGGAAAAGATAATGACTGAGGGAGAGCAATTTGCAGAAACTAAATTTAAAGTTGAACTAAATGGAGAAGATTCAGCAGCAAATTTAGTCTCACGTTCTGTAGCAAAGGGTAACTCTCATCAAAGATTTATTTCTAAAATTGATGGAAATACTAAATGTACTGGTCATTCAGAATGTGATGCTATTGTTATGGATAATGCAATTGTAAGTGCTTTGCCAGAAGTTACAGCAAATTCTGTAGATGCTTCTCTTATACATGAAGCAGCTATTGGAAAAATTGCAGGTGAACAAATAATAAAATTAATGACCTTAGGTTTAACTGAAGAAGAAGCAGAAGCAAGAATAATAGAAGGATTTATGGAATAAAAATTAGAAAAGTGTGAATTATTACTTCAAGTTAACATAAAGTAATGATTCACACTTTTTTTAAACTTATTGTTGGTAAACTCCAGTAGGATTAGGATATACTCTATCACCAAAGTAAGAACCAACATATATTGAAACTTCTCCATCTGTTTCAATTTTTATTAAGAATTTTTTTGTTTCATCAAACTTTGTTTCATATGGTACTTTAATCATATTATCATGTAAATAGTTTAATACAGATTTTCTATATCCAGCATTAAGACCAGGAGAAACTTCAGAATCTTTTTCTACTACTATAAATATATCCTTATCTGGATATTCTATCTTGTCAGTTAATAAACCTTCATAAATTGTGTTATGAATTGTTTTAGCAATTGATATATCTTGAACTTTTCTAGTGCTTTCTCTTGCTTTTTTTATTGCTGGCATTATTGCAGTACTAAGAATTAATGCAATTATTGTAAAAACAAGAATCATTTCAAGCATACTATATTTACCTTTTTCTTCAATCTTTTTCAATATACTCTCCCCCAATCCTACCATATAACTTTATTTATATAATAATTCAAAAAAAATTATATTATTTATATAGCTACAATTATATACTACTATTTAAATTTATTCAATTAGATTTGTAAAATAATATTAAATACTTAAAATTTTTATTAATAATTTGCTTTAGTTGAAGTTTGTTAATGGAAAAAGTAAAGTGATAATTTTATAATTTTTCTTAATAAGTTATTGTAAATAATATAATATTATAATAAAATTAGTTGTGAAAAATCTTTAATGATAGAAATAATTAAGGAAATTAAATAATAATAGGTGGAACTTCGGTGAGATTCCGAGACTGTGACGCAACTGAAATGCTCTTAAAGAGACAAGTCAGATCTTCCTCTCAATCATAAAATTCGATTCAAGTTTTATGGTTTATTTTGCGAGGAGATAAATATTATCTCCTTATTTTTTTAAAAAAAGACTTTTCATAAACAATAAATTAAAATGGAGGAATTATTTATGAAAAAGGTAATTAGTAAAGTAATGGCAGCAGTATTAGTGACAACAATGGTGAGTGCTCCTATCTACAAGAATGTTTATGCAGATACTGAAACTATGAGTACTATAACTGCTGAAACAGAAAAATCAAGTGTATCAGAAAGTATATTTAAAACAGCAAATTATTATGCTGCTCAAGAAAGCTTAAGTGAATGGCAAATTCCTGCTATGGTTAGGACTGGAAAAATTACAGAAGCTCAAAAAGAAAAAGCTTTAGAAAAAGTTAAAGAAAATATACAAAATGGATATGAATATTCTTCACAAATGGCTAAGGATATATTTGTTTTATCAGCATTAGGAGAAAATCCACAAGAATTTTGTGATTATGACCTTGTTAATGAAATGATAGGAAAAGGAGACTATATTGGTTCTAATAACTATGAAGTATGGATACTTTCAGCAGCTTCTAAAGGAAACTATACCATAAGTGATGATAATAAGGAAAAATTAGAAACAATTTATGAAGATATTTTAGCATGTCAAAATGAAAATGGAGGTTTTGCTTATTATCCAGGAGGAGATATAAAGCAAAAGATTATATAAATAATAATAAGGATGCTGAAGGAAAATTTAATAACTCTAATACAACAGCAATGGCTATATTAGGACTTTCTTCAATTGAAGAAGATGTTTCATCTCTTGTAGAAGATATACTTACATACCAAATGGAAGATGGTCAATTTAAGTGGATGCATGAAGAAACAGAAGGAAATTATTTAGCTACTGAACAGGATTTTTATGCTTTAGTACAAAGTGAAGCAGCTAAAAATGGTGCTGATTTATTTGACTTTAGAAATGATTGGAAATTAGAAGAAAATCCAATTATAATTACTCCACCAGAAGAAGAAAAACCATCAGAAGATGTAAATTCAGAAACTAAAACTCCAGAAACAGTAACTCTAGAGACAACAACTCCAGAAACTACTACACCAAATGAAGAAAAAAATTCAAATGGAAATAACACAAGTCAAAATGACACAAATAAAAATAATACTTCTAATAATGGTTCATCTGTAGATAAGACTGGTTCATCTACAAAAACAAAAGATAACAACAATTTAGGTTTATTCTTTGGAATGTCTTTAATTTCAATGTTAGGTTTAGCTATTGTAGCTTCAAAGAAGAAGGAAAGAGGAAATGGAGAAAGATAAAAAAGAA
>CACZYK010000069.1 GCA_902785295.1 uncultured Clostridium sp. | reverse complement strand
GTTAATTTAAAAGCATAGGATATATGAAATGCCTATGCTTTTAGAAAAAATTTAAAATTGATATCCCGAAGGGAGCGTGGCGCAGCCACTTTTTTATATGAAAAATTATATCAGTTGTTTTGTTCTGAGTTAGAGCTATAATGGCATAAGAGTAAAATAATATATTTTAGTTAATATGAAAATTTGTAGATAATATTTTTTTACGGTATAATTATATAGGAAATATAAAATAAGAAAAGGAAATAATTATATGAATGATAAAGTTATTTTACAAAATGAAGTGATTATAAATGAAAATGAAACTATAGATGATCTTCAATTAAAGGGACTTAAGCTTATTCAAAAAAAGGATGCTTTTAGATTTGGAGTAGATGCTGTTTTATTATCAGAATTTGCAAATATAAAAAAGAATTTTAGAGTCATAGATTTATGTACAGGAACAGGAATTGTTCCTTTTTTAATATTAGGTAAATATGGACCAAAAGAAATAGTAGGAGTGGAAGTTCAAGAAGAAATAACAGAAATGGCCAATAGAAGTGTTATTTTAAATCAGGTAGAAGATAAAATAAAATTTATAAATAGAAATTTAAAAGATGTAGAGTTTTTAAAACAACTAGGGCGATTTGATGCGTTAACAGTAAATCCACCATATAAGCTTAATAATTCAGGTATTATTAATCCTAGTGATGGATTAGCAATAGCGAGACATGAGATTTTATGTGATTTAGAAGATGTAATATATAGTGCAAGAATTTTATTAAAAGATAATGGAAGAATGTACATGGTTCATAGACCAGAAAGATTAGCTGATATACTAAATTTAATGAGAAAATATAAAATAGAGCCTAAGAGAATAAGAATGGTTCACCCTAATACAAAAAAGGCTCCCAATATAGTTTTAGTAGAAGGACAAAGAGATGGAGGGCATTTTCTTAAGTGGGATCCACCTTTATATGTTTATGATGATAATGGAGAATATAGTGATGAAATTAATAGAATATATGGAAGGAGTAATGCTTAATGAATTTAGGTAAATTATATTTAGTTCCAACTCCAATAGGAAATTTAAAAGATATAACACTTAGGGCGTTAGAAGTGCTAAAATTTGTGGATATAGTTGCAGCAGAAGATACAAGACAAACATTAAAGCTTTTAAATCATTTTGAAATAAAAAAGAGTTTAATGAGTTATCATAAACATAATGAGCAAGAAAAGAGTGAAGATATAATTGAGCTACTTAAAGAAGGTCATAATATTGCAATAGTCACAGATGCAGGAACTCCAGGGATATCTGATCCAGGAGCTGTGATAGTTAAGAAGTGTATTAATGAAAATATAGATTTTGAAGTATTACCTGGAGCTACAGCAATAACAACAGCATTGGTATACTCAGGTTTAGATACAACAAAATTTTTATTCAGAGGTTTTATTCCTAGAGAGAACAAAGAAAGAAAAATTCTGTTAAATGAAATTAAGGATGTAAAAGAATCTATAATTTTATATGAATCTCCTTATAGGGTTGTAAGTACATTAGAGACCTTATTAGAGTATTTAGGAAATAGAAATATAGCAATATGTCGAGAACTTACAAAGCTCCATGAAGAAATTAAAAGAGGGAAAATAGATGAATTAATAGACTACTTTAAGAATACGGCGCCTAAAGGCGAATTTGTACTTGTTATTGAAGGAAAACAACAAGAACATATAGATAGAGAAAATAAAGAAAAGTGGGAGAATTTAAGCATAAAAGACCATATTTTAAATGTTATGGAAAGTGGAATTAGCAAAAAAGAAGCTATAAAGTATGTTGCTAAGGAAAGAGGACTTAATAAAAATGAAGTTTATAAATATGCTATTGATATATAATTTATTCTGCATTTTATATTTGCCTTAATTTAAAAAATAACAACACAACAAAAAAAGAAAAATAATAATTTAAATTTTTTTATATAACAAAAAGCGTTCTAAGGGGTAGAATGCTTTTTGTTGTTAGAGAATTTAAGGGGATAAATTCTCTAAATTTAGTATGTTCCTGGTATATTATTTGTTGTCTCTAATTTGTTGAAGACAGTTTTGACAAATATTTTTACCTTTGTAATTTATAACGTCTCTAGCATCTCCACAGAAAATACATGCTGGTTCATATTTCTTTAATATGATTTGTTCACCATCTACATATATTTCTAATGCATCCTTTTCAGCAATATCCAAAGTTCTTCTTAATTCTATTGGAATTACTATCCTACCTAATTCGTCTACTCTTCTTACTACGCCAGTTGATTTCATTTTGAGTTCCTCCTTTTAAATTCATGTTTCGACATTTCATATATAATATTAACAAATATGTAATTTAAAGTCAACCTTTTACTCAAAATTTTCATAAAAAATTATTTGAAAAACCAGTAACAATGTTATTTTTGTAAAAAATCGGGAAAAAGTAACTTTATAAATTAAATATACTACCATAAATTAGGAATGTCAATAGGTTACGAGGAAAAATCATACTAAAAATTACATAAAATGAAAATGTTTTAAAGTGCATGAATACATAATTCCAGGTTGTACATATAAGTTAAAAACATAAAACTAAAATAAAATTGTATAAACTTCAAAAAGTATATAAAAAATATTTAAATGTAAAAAATACAAATTGACTTTTGAAAACACATAAATATCATTATAATGGCAAAATTAACTTGTAACAAGTTTTTTTTTACTATATAATAAAATTAATAATAAAAAGAGGGTGATAATATATGGAGAAAGATTTTAGTTTTGAGTATATAAGAGAATTAGCAGAAAAAATGTCTAATAATAGTATTATATCATTTGATAATTTTCCTCAATATGATTTATTTTTATCTCAAGTTATAGATTTTTTAAATGATAAATTTCCTGATGATAAATATACTAATAACATAGTACAAAATTATATAAAAAGTGAAGTTATTATGAAACCAGAAGATGGCAAAAAAAGAGGATATACAAAAATTCATCTTGTTCAATTAGTTTTATTAAGCTTTATGAGACCAGTATTAACAACCGAAGAAATAAAAAAAGTATTTAGATTAGCTTTTAATGAAATAAATGATAGAACAGACGATATAATTTCTTGGGAAGCAGCATACAAAGTATTTACTGAAATTCAAAAAGAAAGTTATGATTCATTTTTAAAAACTTACATGAATGATATAGATAATCTTAAAGACAAAATGAAAGCTTTTGAGCTTAATGAAAAAGATGAAGAAAGAATAAGAGTATTTATAATTGTTATGTCATTAATTGCACAAGCAAGTGTTATAAAGAAAATAGTTCAAAGAATTACAAATGAATATGATGAAAAATAAATACTAATAATAATGAATAATTAAGTATAATATAAAAAAGCATTTTAGTATGTCCAAATTTAAGAGGGGATTTTGAAATTGTAATGAAAGATAATAAAAATCATAAGAAATTATCTAAGTTTGAATTTATAGTAACTTTGATAACTAAATCTCAAAAAGATGATATATTTGCTTTAGCATCTCAAATGGCATATTATTTAATTTTATCATTTTTCCCATTTTTAATGTTTTTATTTACATTAATAGGATTTAGCAAATTTAATGCAAATGATATTCTAAAATTATTAAATAGTTTAGTGCCACTTAGTGTATCAGAGTTAATAGAAAATACTATCAAAGAAATAGTTAATTATCAGAGAACAGGATTATTAGGAGTTTCTATATTATTAACAATATGGACTGCATCTTCTGGTTTTAGGGCAGTGCTTAAAGGAGTAAATAAGGCATACAATGTACATGACAATAAGAGAGGTTTTATAAAGAGGTCAATAATATCATATATAAGTACAATATTATTGGCCTTAACAATAATAGCAACACTTGCACTCTTGGTATTTGGAGAAATAATAGGAAATCGTTTAATAAATTTACTTCCTTTTCATGACTTAGTGTTAGTCATATGGAATTTATTTAGATATGGATTAATATTAATTGTACTTATTTTTGTATTAGCTACCATATATAAGTTTGCTCCATCTAAAAAAATAAAATGGCAAGATGCTTTTCCAGGAGCAATCCTTACAACCCTTGGATGGCTTATAATATCTTTAGCTTTTTCATTTTATATAAATAATTTTAATAATTACTCAAGAATTTATGGAAGTCTTGCAGCAGTGTTTATACTTATGATATGGTTATTTTTAATTTCTATAATATTTTTATTTGGTTTAGAATTTAATTCAGTTTTATCAATAATTAGAAAAAAATAAATACTTACTTGAATATAAATAGATAATAGTGTAAATAATCTTAATATCTATTTATTTGGGAGGTATTTTATTAAATGAATAAAGTTGTATTATTAGGTAACTTAGTTAAAGACCCTGAATTAAAAGCTATTCAAAGCAAAAGCAAGTATTATACTAGAGTAATAATAGCTATAAATAGAAATTTTAAATCTTCAACAGGAGTTAAGGAAGCTGATTTTATTCCAGTTGTATTTTGGGGCAAAAAAGCAGAAACTTTATGTAAGTACATGAAAAAAGGTGATTCAATAAGTATAAGTGGTACACTTAGAACTAGTAATTATGAAGATGAAAATGGCAATAAGAGATATAAAATTGAAGTGTGTGCAGAAGAATTCAATTTTGTAAATAGCAAAAGAACAAATAATAATGAGAATAAGGCCGTTATGGAATAGCTAGCGGTCTTTTAAAAATATACATAAAATATTAAATGAAAAATAGAAATTCTTTTAAACAAAAGTAAAAAAAGTATTAGATAAAGTATTAGAAAAGGATTTCAAGAAAAAACTCAATTACATAAAATTGTAAAAAAAATAGAGAAAAAAAATAAAATTTAAGTCTACATTTTGACAATTTAACACTTGAAACTATGATAAAATTCAATAAAAAGTAAGTTAATTAGTAAGGAGGAATTAAATTGAAGGTTAAAGAGTTGGTTTCATGTGTTAATTTGGAGGGGATAGAAATGAAGTATAGTTATTTAATGGAATCTACAGAATATAATAATGAAACAGTTTATGGCATAGTAGTTAAAAGAGAAAGTATAGAAAATGGAAAAGTAGTAAATAGTATTGAAGAACGTGTTGATATTATTTCAAAGAAGAAAGATTTAGTACAAAATTTACTTGATTTACTATATAAAAATCAAGTATCTCCAATTCATTTGATTGATATAATAGGAGAAACTGTGGATAATTGTGTTTTTGAATTTAATTAAAAAATAAAGCATTTTTCTCTATAATATAGTACAATTAATTTTAGAGAAGGTGTTTAATTTGATACAAGGGATAGGAACGGATATTATTGAAGTACAAAGAATAGCTAAAGCAATAGAGAGAAATGGTAACTTCATTTTAAAGGGGTTTACTAAAAGTGAACAAGAATATTTCAGGATAAGAAATAATAATCCACACACAATAGCAGGAATATTTGCAGCTAAAGAAGCAGTAAGTAAAGCTTTAGGAACTGGAATAAGAGGATTTGGATTAAAAGACATAGAAATATTGCATGATAATCTTAATAAGCCAGTAGTTAAGTTAAGTTTAAAGATAATAGAAAAATATAATCTTAAAAATTATAGGTTTCATCTTTCTATATCACATTCAAATGAGAATGCAATTGCTTTTGCAATATTAGAGGAGGAACAATGATGAAGCAAATATTTTCCATAAAGGGAACTAAAGAAATTGATAAACAGACAATAGAAAACATTGGAATACCTAGTATAGTACTAATGGAAAATGCAGCTGAGGGGATTTTAAACCAAGTTGTACATAAAGGAAAAGATTTTATTATTTTTTGTGGTACAGGAAATAATGGCGGAGATGGAATAGCTCTAGGAAGAAAGCTATTATTATTTAAGAAGAATGTAAAAATATTCATATTAGGGAATATTGAAAATGGCAGTAATGAGTTTAAGATTAACTATAATATTTTTAAGAAGCTTGGAGGAAATATAGTTAATTTAAGTGAAGATATGCTTAATAGAGACTTAGAGCTAGAGATAAAAAATTCAGATATAATAGTAGATGCTATATTTGGAGTAGGACTTAGTAGAAATATAGAAGGATTATATTACAATGCTATACAAATGATAAATAATTTTTCTAAATATACAGTAGCTGTTGATGTACCATCAGGATTGGATTGTAATACAGGGAAAGCTCTTGGAATATCAATAGTTGCAAATGAAACTTATAGTATTGAAGTTTATAAAAAAGGCTTTTTTTCTAATGAAGCACAAAAATATTTAGGTAATGTAAAAATAATAAAAATAGGTATTCCAGATTTTATTAAAAAAATGAATGATGAAGAGGTATATTTATTAGAAGAAGAAGATTATAAGAGTATTCTTCCTAAAAGAAATATAACAGGGCACAAAGGAGATTATGGAAAAGTATTAATATTATCAGGAAGTAGTGGTTTTACAGGAGCAGCTTATATAGTAGCAGAATCGGTTGTTAGAACAGGTGCAGGCTTGGTAACTTTACTAATAGAAGATAACTTACAAGATATTTTTTCAACTAGATTAACAGAACAAATGACATTGAGATATAGTGAAACTAGTAGAATAGATAAAATGTTAAAAAATATAGATGTATTAATATGTGGCCCTGGGCTTAGTAAAAATAATGAAAACATAAAAATGTTAGAGAAATGTATTAAGGAAAGTAGTTGTTATGTTATAGCAGATGCAGATGCTTTAAATATTATTTCTGAAAAGAAGGATTTATTAAAATATTTAAAAGGAAGAACAATTTTTACTCCTCATGTAGGTGAAATGGCAAGATTGGTTGGAGAATCCATAAGTGATATTGAAGATAATAGAATCGAAATAAGTAAAAAGTATGCAGAAGAAAATAATGTTATAGTACTTTTAAAGGGATACAATACTATTATTACAGATGGAAAAAAAACAGTTATTAATGTTACAGGAAGTAGTAAAATGGCATCAGGCGGAATGGGAGATTGTCTTTCAGGAATAATAGGCTCATTAGTTGGACAAAGTAAAGATTTATTTAATAGTACTGTTTTAGGAGCATATATTCATGGAAAATCTGGTGATGAATTGGGTAAAACAAGGTTTTCTGTTAATGCAAGAGATGTAATTGAAATAATTCCATCAGTTATGGAATATTTAAACAATAATTAGAATATTTCCTCCAATATATTAATATTACTTAATATATAACTAATACTGGAGGAAACATGAAAGAAGAAAAAAAGAGAATTAGTCATATTAATATATGGATAATTTTAACTTTATTTACAATTCCTATCTTAATACTAATCATAATTATATTTTTTAGACATAGCTATGTATTAACTAATAAAGAGGTTGTAGAAAGGATAAAGAATACACGAATGTATAAATCTGAAATAGAATATACTGTAAAGAATTCTAGAAGTGAATATTCTGAAAATATAAGATTATTATATTATAAGAATATGGGTTTAAGAATTGAATTTGAAAAAGATAGAGTAAAAGTTTATAAAAATGGACAAATTTTTGTAGAAGAAAATGGAAACAAATATGAAGCTAACAAAGGAGTTGATGAGGTTTACCCTCTAGCAGATATAAACAATATATTATCAAATGAGGTATTAACTATTGAAGAGGGCAAGGAGGAGTGGGGAGACAAGATTTATATAAAATTAATTGTTAAACTTCCATTTGAAAATGAACATATGGATTATGCTTGTATATTTTTAGATAAGGAAAATCAAATTCCTTTAATGACTCAGATTTATGATGTAAAAGATAATGAAAGAATAAGAATAACATATAAAACTTTTAAAAAATTAAAAAAATTAGATAAAAATTTATTTTGAAAATAAAATAGCCATAAAGGTAATCAACAAAATTCACAATTATTAGATTATATGTATATACATAAGCAATAGATGAATTAAAAATAAGTTGTATATGGGTAATACAATGTACTTAATGTATGTACATAGATAATTGATTTATTGTACATCAAAAACATAGAAATTTCCTATATAAAATAAAAAGTTTAAGTAATTAATAGTTTAAGGCTTTGACATTATGATATAATTTGAAATATAATGTATGTAGTTATTATAATTAACATAAGTATTTTTTACTACCATAAGGAGTGATAATTATGTCAAGGTCATTAAACAATAAAAATATAGAAACAAATAAGAAATTATCTAATAATATATTATATAGTGAGGAAACTATGGATTTAGAAGAAATGAAAAAAGGCTATATGGAAATGGGAAATTTAAATTTAGAAATTGCCCAAGAATATAATGAATGTGAATTTATTGATGTTGATATGTACGAAACATGGCTTTGCGGAGTGTGATTTATCAAATGACAACGATGGTAGTAAAAAAAGGTGATATTTTTTATGCAGATTTAAGTCCTGTTATAGGCTCTGAGCAAGGTGGAATTAGGCCTGTAATTATAATACAGAATGATATTGGAAATAGATATAGTCCAACAGTTATTGTTGCAGCTATAACATCTCAAATAAATAAAGCAAAATTACCAACTCATGTGGAAATATCTTCAGAAGAGTATGGACTAAATAGGGATTCTGTTGTTCTTCTTGAGCAAATAAGAACATTAGACAAAAGAAGATTAAAAGAAAAGATTGGACACATGACAGATACAGATATGAAAAAGGTTAATAACGCATTATTAATTAGCTTAAGCTTATAAGGAAATCATGCAAGTTATAATCGAGATGTAAAATTCATCTCGATTTTTTTATTTTGTCCTGACTTGGAGCCATTAGGGGCAAAATAATATATTTATTCTGCTTTTTTTATAAAATAATGACACATAATTAATAAGATATGTTAAAATACTAATGCAAATTAGTAAAAGTTATAGTCTATAATATTTTTTAGGAGGATACATAATGAAAAAAAACAAGGAAGAATTAGTTGAAATTTCCAAAAAAATTAGAAAAGATGTAGTTGAAATGTTAACAGAGTCAGCATCAGGTCATCCAGGTGGGTCATTATCTGCAGCAGATATCGTTACAACTTTATTTTTTAATGAGTTAAATATAGACCCTAGTAATCCTAAGGATGAAAATAGAGATAGATTTGTATTATCAAAGGGTCATGCAGCACCAGTTTTATATAGTGCATTAGCAAGAAGAGGATTTTTCGATCCAAAGGAATTGTTAACATTAAGAAAAACTGGATCAAGACTACAAGGGCATCCTAATATGAATGATTTACCAGGAATAGATATGTCAACTGGTTCATTAGGACAAGGGATATCAGCAGCAGTAGGTATGGCATTAGCAGGAAAAACTGATAACAAATCTTATAGAGTATATGCTCTTTTAGGAGATGGAGAATTAGAAGAAGGTCAAGTTTGGGAAGCAAGTATGTGTGCTGCTCACTATAAATTAGATAATTTAACAGCATTTGTAGATTTTAACGGATTACAAATTGATGGAGAAATTACAAAAGTTATGAATCCTTCACCTATAGACAAGAAATTTGAAGCTTTTGGATGGAATGTTTTAATAATAGATGGACACAATTATGATGAAATTTTAGATGCTATAGAAAAGGCTAAAAATCATAAGAGTCAGCCAACAGTAATAATTTGCAATACTATAAAAGGTAAGGGTGTATCATTTATGGAAAATGAGGCATCATGGCATGGAACTGCTCCAAACAAGGAACAATGTGAAATTGCACTTAAAGAATTAGGAGGAGATAAATAATGAGTAAGAAAATAGCAACTAGAGAAGCTTATGGAAAGGCTTTGTCAGAATTAGCAAAAACTAATAAAAACGTGGTAGTTTTAGATGCAGACCTTTCAAAATCAACAAAAACAGCAGATTTTAAAGCTGTTGCTCCAGAAAGATTCTTTAATATGGGTATAGCTGAAGGTAATATGATGGGTGTGGCAGCAGGTATGTCAACTTGTGGAAAAATACCATATGTAAGTACTTTTGCTATGTTTGCTGCTGGAAGAGCTTTTGAACAAATTAGAAATTCAATTTGTTATCCAAATCTTAATGTAAAGATTTGTGCAACTCATGCTGGATTAACTGTTGGAGAAGATGGGGCAACTCACCAAGCAATAGAAGACCTTTCTTTAATGAGAAGTATTCCAAATATGACTGTTATAAACCCAGCAGATGCTATAGAAACTGAGCAAGTAATAAAAGCTATTTCAGAATTTAATGGACCTTGTTATGTAAGACTTGGAAGAATGGCTGTAGCAAATGTTAATGATGAAGCTACATATAAGTTTGAATTAGGAAAGGGAGTAACTTTATCAGAAGGGGAAGATGCAACTATAATAGCTACAGGAATTATGGTTGAAGCAGCTTTAGAAGCTAAAAATATGTTAGCTAAAGAAGGAATAAATGTAAGGGTAATAAATATTCACACACTAAAGCCAATAGATAAAGAAATAATAATAAAAGCAGCAAAAGAGACAAAAGCTATTGTTACAGCTGAAGAGCACAGTATAATAGGTGGCTTAGGTTCAGCAGTTTCAGAGGTTGTTGTAGAAAACTATCCAGTTATAGTTAAGAGAATAGGTATTAATGACTGTTTTGGTGAAAGTGGAAAACCTAATGAATTATTAGTACATTATGGCTTAACTGCTGAAAACATAGTTAAAAATGTTAAGGAAGCAATAAAGTTAAAATAAGATAAACATAGAAAATAGGGGATATTGCATAAGTAACATAAATACGATATATAACAGTAAAGTTTATTGTATCTATGTTTCTTATTTGCTATCCCTTTATTTTTATTTTATGAAGCATATAAAATTACATTTTATTTGGATATTTTTTGCTAAAGTGAGGAAATATAAAAATAAGCAGAAATATTTTAGGAGATGTCAATTTGTATGGCTAAGAAAAAGATAACAGAATATTTTTTTATAACAATAGGAATAATTTTAGTAGCAATATCAGTTGAATATTTTTTTCTCCCCAATAACTTGGCAGCAGGAGGAGTTACAGGCTTAGCTATTGTTATGAACAAATTTATACCAAATTTAAATGTAAGTGTAATTACATTTATAATAAACATGATTTTATTTATAGTTGCATTTATTCTTATAGGAGGAAACTTTGGAGGAAAAACGTTATTTGCAACTATTGGATTATCAATAATAATGTGGATTATTGAAGAATTTTTAAGTCCATATGCATTAACTAAGGATTTAATGATTGCAACTATTTTTGGAACTTTTATTTCTGCAATAGGTATGGCAATAGTATTTAATAATAATTCATCAACAGGTGGAACAGATATACTTGCAAAGATTTTAAATAAATTTTTTCATATAGATATAGGAAAGGCCCTTTTAATCATAGATTTATTTATAACTCTTATGGCAGCTTTTGCTTTTGGATTAGATTTAGGATTTTATTCAATGTTAAGTGTAATTGGTTTAGGGATTATAATAGATAAAATTATTGATGGATTTAATACAAAAAAAGAGATACTAATAATGAGCTCAAAAGTAAATGAAATAAGTAATTTTATATTAAAAGAGCTTACTAGAGGATGTACTTACTTAAAAGGAGTAGGAGCTTATACAAAAAAAGATATAAATGTAATATATACAGTGCTTGAAAGAAAAGAATTTATAAAGCTAAAATTATTTATAAAAGAAATAGACCCAAATGCTTTTATAAGTGTAAGAGAAGCTTATGAAGTAATGGGAGAAGGCTTTATGAAAATAGAATAATTAACAAAGGAAAAAATAGGAGAAACAAATGAAGAAGTTTAAGGAATATATATTAATAACAATAGGATTTTTATTAACAGCAATAGCATTTGAATATTTCTTTTTCTCAAATTCAATAGCTTCTGGTGGAGTTTCAGGGCTTGCATTAATAATGAAAGAAATATTTAATATTGACCCAGGAATTGTTATGATATTATGTAATATAGTATTATTCATTTTAGCTTTTATATTTTTAGGAGGAAGCTTTGGAATAAAAAGTGCATATGCAGCTTTTGGATTGTCAATTTCAATGTCTATAATAGAAAAGTTTACAACTCCTGTTGCAATAACAGATAATTTAATACTTGCCACAATCTTTGGAAGTGTTATTATAGCATTAGGGGCAGTTATTATATTTAATCAAGGTGCTTCAACTGGTGGAACAAGTATAATAGCAAAACTGCTAAGTGAATATTTTAATATAAATATTGGTGTGGCTCTTTTAATAGTAGATTCATTAATAATAATTTTAGCAACATTCACATTTGGAATTGAACTTGGATTATTTGGTCTTATAGGAGTTTATCTATCAAGTACATTAATAGATAAGTTTATAGATGGCTTTAGTGAATGTAAGCAAGTATTTATTTTTACTCAAAAAGAAGAGCTTGTCTCTAAATACATAATAAAAGATGTAGATAGAGGATGCACAATATTTAAAGGAAAAGGAGGTTATACAAAAAAAGAAAATGTTGTTATATTAACTGTTCTTGATAGAAAGCAGTTTATAAAACTTAAAAAGTTTATGAAAACTGAAGACCCAACAGCATTTATTACAGTAAATGAAGCAAGTGAGGTTTTAGGTCAAGGTTTTAGAACTTTAGTTTAAGGTAAGAATTATTACAAATTCATAAAAAAATGTTTATAATTATGAATTACTATATTATTATGTTATAATGAAGTCTGAATGAATAAAAAGCTGAAAATTACTTGATAGTTATTTAATGTATTATATAAGAGTACAAATGTTAGCAAGGAGTGTTAAGATGATAAAATTTGAAAATGTTTCAAAGATATATGAGAATAATGTTAAAGCTTTATCAGATATAAATATAGAAATTGGGGCAGGAGAATTCGTCTTTTTAGTTGGACCTTCTGGTTCAGGAAAATCAACATTTATAAAAATGCTATTAAAGGAAGTAGAGCCAACCAACGGAAAGGTTATAGTGGGCTCAACTGATTTATCTAAATTGACAAGAAAACAAATACCATACTTTAGAAGAAAAGTAGGCATGGTATTTCAGGATTTTAGATTAATACCTAATTTAAGTGTATATGAAAATGTTGCATTTGCTATGAAAGTTGTTGAGGCAACTCCAAAGGAAATAAGAAAGAGAGTACCTATGGTTCTATCATTAGTAGGACTTTCTCATAAATATAAGATGTTTCCTAATGAATTATCAGGAGGAGAACAACAAAGAGTATCATTAGCAAGGGCTATTGTAAATAATCCAACAGTATTAATAGCAGATGAACCTACAGGAAACTTAGACCCTAAAACAGCCAAAGAAATTATGGAACTTTTAGATGATATAAACAAAGCAGGAACAACAGTATTAATGGCAACTCATGCTAAAGAAATAGTTGATAGCATGAAGAAAAGAGTTCTTGAAATCGAAGGTGGAGAAATAATAAGAGACGAAAAGAGAGGGATGTATAAAGATGAAAATTAGTACAGTAAATTACTTTATAGGGGATGCTTTTAAGAGCTTTAAAAGAAATAAAACTATAAGTATTGCTACAATAATTACTGTTTTAGTAACTTTTATAGTATTAGGAGTTTTCTTACTTGTTGCTGAAAACTTAAATCTTGCTATTGGTGGTCTTGAAGATAAAATTGAGTTAGTAGTATATTTAGACAATGATATAACTCCTATTGACAAAAAAGAAATACAAGTAAAAATAAATTCACAACAAGGTGTTAAAGAAATTCAATATGAATCAAGAGAAGATGCATTTAAGAAATTACAAGAAAATAATGCAGGAATTTTAAAAGGATATACCTTAGAAAAAAATCCCTTACCTGCTTCTTACATAGTTAAATTAGAAGATATGTCTTATGCACCTGCAATAAGAGAAGCTGTTAAAGATTTAGATGGAGTAGAAAGTGTAAGTGATGAGCAGGAAAGTATTGACACAATACAAAGTATAATAAAGTTTACTAAAATTATTGGAACAGTTTTATTCATAATATTAATAGGAGTATCAATATTCCTAATAATGAACACAACTAAACTTACTGTATATGCAAGAAGAAAAGAAGTTGGAATAATGAAGTTTGTTGGAGCTACAGACTGGTTTATAAGATGGCCTTTTATTATTGAAGGTATTCTTATAGGATTAATAGGTACATTTTTATCAATTATTGCATTATACTTCCTGTATAAATTTGTAATATCATTTATAGCAGCAAGAGTAATCATATTAAATTTAATTCCTGTATCATATGTGTTTACATCATTATTATGGAAGTTTGTACTAGGTGGTGTTTTAGTAGGAGGATGTGCAAGTTATTTAGCTCTTAGAAAGTTCTTAGTAGTGTAAGAACCTTAATAAAAAGGGAGAATTGAGAATGAGCGAATTTCAAGAAGGAAAAGAAAATAAAAAAAGAAAAAGCAAAGTTTTAAAAGGTATTTCAATTTTTGGAGTTGTTTTATTAATAGGTGGAGCATTTTTTTGTGGAAACTATATATCAAGATTTGGTATAGTTTTTGGTAAGAATGGAGATATTTACGCAGATGTCTATAAAGATAAGGCAGCAGTAGAAAAATATAAAACCTTATTTGAAGTAAGAGACGATTTAATAACCTTATATGATGGCTCAATGGATGATGAAGCTATGCTTGAAGCAGCTATAAAAGGCATGGTTAATTCATTAGGAGATCCTTACACAGTTTATATGAATTCAGAAGAATATAAAAATCTTATGAGTTCAATTTCTGGAAGCTTTAAGGGAATAGGTGTCTATATTGCATCTAAAGATAATAAAGTTGTAGTTCAATCTACTATTGAAGGTGGTCCAGCAGAAAAGGCAGGGATTAAATCAAAAGATGTAATTTTCTCTGTTGATGGAGAAGAAATTGGTGGAGATACAGATAAAGCAGTAGCTTTAATGAAAGGTGAAGAAATAAAAACTTTAGATTTAGTAATACTTAGAGGTGAAGAAAAGCTTCAAATGAGTGTTACTAGAGCTGATGTTAAAAATGTATGTGTAAATGGAGAAATGCTTAATGATGAAATAGGATATATTAGATTAACTAGCTTTGATGAAAATGCTTATAAAGATTTCCATGCTAAACTTGAGGAACTAAAAAAACAAGGAATGAAGGCATTAGTATTTGATTTAAGATCAAATGGAGGAGGACTATTGACTCAAGCAGCTAAAATTGCTTCTGAATTTATTCCAAAAGATAAAATAATAACATATACAATAGATAAGTATGAAAAAAGAGAAGATGTTAAATCTATAGGTGGTTCAGCAGAAGGAATGCCTTTAGTAGTATTAACTGATGGCTATACTGCAAGTGCATCAGAAATAGTTACAGGAGCTTTAAGAGATTATAAAGCTGCAACTATTGTTGGAACAAAAACTTATGGAAAAGGTGTTGTTCAAGTACCTTTTGAAAGAGTGGAGATGGAGGATTAAAAGTAACAATTTCAAAATATTATACTCCAAATGGAGAAAATATAAATAAAGTTGGAATTAATCCAGATTATGAAGTAGAGTTAAATGAAGATGAGCTTAAAGATGAATATAAAAAGGAAAAAGACTCTCAAATAAACAAAGCATTAGAAATTTTAAATGAAAAGCTTAAGTAGTAGGGGGATATTCAATTTATGAATTTATTTTTGTTCACTTTAGAATCAGTGGCATCTATGATAGCTAATCCACTTTTTATAAGTATGCTGATTTTAATGGGAATAATATTATTTTTTAACAATAAGAAATTAACAATAATGCAAAAAATGATAATGGGTGATTCCATAAATTCAGCTTTAGAGCTTACATTGTCACAAATAGTGTTAGGAATTATAGCTGGTACTATAACAAGTTTAATTTTAAGTTATTTAGGTGTTGTTTTTAATAGAAATATTGGGCTAGTTATATTAGTGTTATTTTCTATATCATTAATATTTAGTAAAAATAGATTCTTTGGCATCTCCTATACTGCATCTATTTTAGGAATTGCCTCTCTTATATTTAAAAAAGCAATAGAAATAAATATAGGCTCATTATTTACGTTTGTTGGGGTAATAAATATTGTAAATGCAATTTTAGTAATAAGTGATGGATATAAAGGCGTAATTCCAGTATTCTCCAAAAAAGATGGAGTTATAAAAGGTGGTTATATATTTGGAAGATGTTGGCCTTTATCAATAGTACTTTTTATGGCATATCAATCAATTATTAATGATAGTGCTTCTGCACAAAATATTAATACACCAAATTGGTGGCCAATTTTAAACAATGTATCTAGTTTAAATCTTATAGAAAATATGATTTTAATAATGTTTCCTATGCTTTGTGTAGTAGGATATTCATCTATAACATTTAGAATGACTAAAAAAGAAAAAACAGCATCGTCTGGAATAATTATGATGATAAATGGAATTTTCACAATAGCTATTGCACAATTAGATTGCTTTGATTTTATAGGAAGAATAGTTATAATTTTATCTGTACCAATAATTAATGAAATTTTATATCAAATAGATATACATAAGGAAGATAATGGTAAAGCGATTTTTGTAAGTGATGAAAAAGGAATAGCAGTTTTAGAAGTAGTTCCATATTCAATAGCCTATAACACAGGAATAAATCCAGGGGATAAAATTGTTAGCATAAATGAGAAAAAAGTATGCAGTGATAAAGAAGTATATTCATTATTAAAATCTAGTGTGGAGGATTTAGAAATAAAAATTATAGATAGAGCTAAAAATACAAAAGAGCTCATATATAAATATGAAGAAGAAAATTCTTTAGGAATGATATTAGTGCCAAAAGAAATATCTTCAAGTAAAATATTAAATTTTAATGAAACAAAAAAATAAAGGTTTAAGGGGGAGCTATTGCATAAGCAAATGTTCACACAGTATATAGAATTTTAGATATATAAAAATGTACTATATATTGTGATTGAAATTCTTTGTGCAATAGCTCCTTCTTTTTCAATGTATAGGAAAGTATAAAATTTTTTGTAATTGAAATATAGATTATATCTAGCTTTTAGCTTTATTATATGGTAAATTAGTTAATCATATAGTAGAGG
>CACZYK010000068.1 GCA_902785295.1 uncultured Clostridium sp. | reverse complement strand
CAATATTACATTTATAATTATGTTGGTAATTTAAAAGATAGAAAAAATGTTTCTATTGTTTTAAGTTACCCTAAAGATTCTTTTCAAGAAGATAAAGCAGAAAAATCTAAAGTAATATATATTTATGAAGCTGCTACAAATGGCACATCAATAAATGAAATTTTTAAAACATTAAAATTAGCTTAGAACCCCTCTTTTTACGTAATTGTAAAATTTTGTAATTAAAAATGCACTATTATAGATAACAAAAATAGTTATATTATTTAAATTTAGTGGAGTATAAATAAGGTAGATAACACAATATTAGGTAACAATCAATTATGTCTTTTTTATAGAATAAAATAAATTTAAAATGAAAAAATATATATCGAAAAATGTTAAAAAAAAATAAAAAAGAAAAAATATTGAAAGTATAAGTAATAAGTGCTATTATTGTACATATAGTATATCAAAGTAATCAAAGCAGAGGTGAGCTAATGAAATATAAGTTTACATTTAAGTTGGATGCTCCTTTAGAATTACCTATTAATTATAATCATGTAATGCAGGCAAGTTTGATTGCTTGGTTAAATAATGAAGAGTATCAAAAGTTTCTTCATGATTGTGGTTATGAATATGAAAATAGAACTTTTAAAATGTATTCTTATTCTAAAATTTTTGGTACTTTTAGAATAGATAAAGAGAATAAAAAAATAATATTTTTTGATAGTATTTATTTTTATATATCATCTTATGATAGAAGTTTTGTAGAGTATCTTGGAAGAAATATAATAACAGAAAATAAATTGAATTTGGTAGGAAATTTGTTAAGTTTAGAAAAGTTTGAATGTATAGTAGAAAAGGCAGAGGAAGAATGCATGGTGAAAACATTATCACCAATAACAGTATATTCAACTCTTATGGGACAAAATGGAAAGAAAAAAACTTATTATTATTCTCCATTTGAATGCGAGTTTTCTGAGCTTATAAAAAATAATTTAATAAAGAAATATGAGGCTTTTAATTGTAAAAAGCTTGAGTCTTATGATTTTGAAATAACTCCAATAAAGGAGACTTTAAAGGAAAGTATTATACTTTATAAAGGATTTATAGTAAAAGGCTGGAATGGAGTTTTTAAGCTTAAGGGAAATAAGGAGCTTGTGGAAGTAGCATTAAATGCAGGAGTAGGTTCCAAAAATTCCCAAGGAATGGGGTGTGTTATTTTAAAAAATTAAAAATTTTATGTAGTGTGTAAAGGAGGGGAAAGAATGCAAGAGGGAATTATTCAAATTGGAAAGGTTTTAATGGAAGGAAGCAGTATTTTAGATAACTTAATTTCTGATGTCCCATCAAAGGTAAAAGACAAACAGTTACATGTATTAAAGTTTATGTTTTCTTCCTTAGATAATAGTGTAAAGTTGGATCCATATGAAGAGATGTCAGAAGAGAGCAGTAAAAAGTATTTATTTATAGGTTCTGCTCCAGGTGCAAATTCAAAGCAATGGTATGCAACTGCTACAAATAATTTTTATCATTTATCAGAAACTATAGCAAATCTTTCAGAAATGGATTTTGGAGAAGAGTTAAATGAAAAGATAAATAGTATTAAAGAAAATAATTTTATTGATTTAGGTGATAATTTTAAAAGTAATAAAAATAGATATGCCTTTAATTTTGAAAACCTTAACAATAGCAAGTGGTCCCAAGATAGTCTTAGGGATTTAGTAGATATAAAAGAGGAGAAAAAGACAAAGGAAAATCTTAAAAAGGAAATTTTAAGAGCTTTTGAAGAATATTTAAATGAAAATTATTCATTAAAGCTTAAGGACATTGGATTATATACAATTTTTATAGATGGTAAGCCTTTGTGTGAGTTTGAGGAATATAAAAAAGCAATAATAAAAGAAAAAGAAGGAAATAAAAAAGTTAAAAAAACAAAAGAGGTTGGAAGGTGTTATTATTGTCAAAGTAGTGAAAATCTAAGGGATGACATAATAATAGAAGTAAAAAGTTATACAACAAATTTAGAGGGCTTTGGAAGTGGTGCAAGTAAAAAGAATTATAAAAAGAATATGATTCTTTGCCAAGACTGTCTAAATGCTTATTTGTCAGGGGAAAAGTTTATAAAAAATAATTTAAAAACAACTATAGCTAAATTTTCTGTTTATATTTATCCTCATTTTATTGTAGGGGAATCTTTATGTAAGGATTTTTTGAAAAGTGAATGTGAAAAAATAGGTAGTAATTTTAATACAATAGTAAATTATGAAAAAATAGAAAGCCTAGATAAGATTATTAATGAAGAGATATCTTATAATGAGCAAGAAGATAATACTTATTATTCACTAAATTTATTGTTTTATAAACAAAATCAAAAAGCTACTAAAATTCAAAGATTGATAAAAGATATAAATCCTATGATGATTAAAAAAATAGCACAAAGTGAAGCTGATTGTGAAGAACAGTTTTCATCATATTATAAGGGAAAAGAACAGTTTTTAAAGATTGATTTAAAAACAATGTATTTTTTAATTCCTATAAGATTAGATAATAAAAGTGATGCTACTCAGTTTAGAAGTTTATTGAGTTTGTATGATTGTATTTTTACTAATAAGTCTATAAATAGAGACTATATAATTAAGAATATAAATTCATGTTTAAAGGTTATTTATTATGATGAGAAAGGTTTTAATATAAGCAATCCAACTTCAGATTCAAGTAAAAATAATTTGAATTTTATAAATACAGCAATAAAAGGAAATATGTTAATAAAGTTTTTAATGATTATGGGAAATATAAAAGGAGGGCAAGGCATGGATGTAACAAATCTTAAATTAGATGAAGGTCTAAAACAATATATTAAAGAGATGGGATACACAGAAGAAGAAACAGCTTTATTTTTGCTTGGAGTTTTAATGGGTAATATAGGAACAGCTCAATACAATAGAAATAGAGAAAGTGCAAGAAAACCAATACTTAATAAAATTAATTTTGGTGGAATTGATAAACCAAAGCTACAAAGGCTTTCAAGTGAGGTGTTTGGAAAGCTACAGCAAGAAAAGATATTAAAAAATAATGAAATAGTATTTCAACAACATAAAGAATTATTAGATAAACACTTTAAAAAGTGGTCTTTAAATAAAAATGAAAATTTATTTTATATATTATCAGGATATGCTCATGCTTCAATGAAAGCTATAACTGGTAAGAAGAATGGAGGAGAAAAAAATGAACAACAGTGAAATATTATATCTTTATGATGCAAAACTAACAAATCCTAATGGAGATCCAGATGAGGAAAACAGACCAAGAATGGATTATGAAAGAGAAATTAATTTAGTTTCTGATTTAAGATTAAAAAGATATGTAAGAGATTATCTTTTAGGACAAGGCTATGAGCTTTTTGTACAAAAGGTTGAAGAAAAGGGAGTAGAGAAATCTGTAACAGCAGAGACAAGAATAAAAAAGCTTGAAAGTATGGATAATGAAAAGATATTAGATTCTTTAATAGATGTAAGATTATTTGGAGCGACAATGCCGATAAAAGGAGATAATAAGCAATTTATTGGACCTGTTCAATTTAATTGGGGATATTCTTTAAATAAGGTTGAAATATTAGAATCAAGTATTACATCTCATTTCGCTTCTGATGATAAAAAGGGACAAGGAGCAATAGGTAAGGATTATAGAGTAAAATATTCTTTTATAGCTTTTTCTGGAGTTATATCTGCTAAAAGAGGAGAAAAAACAAGATTAAAAGATAGCGATATTGATATTTTAGATAAAGCTTTAAAATATGCAATACCAGAGCAGATAACAAGAAGTAAGGTTGGTCAATATCCAAGATTATATTTAAGAGTTGAATATACTGATAAAGAAACAATTTTAGGAGACTTAAGAGATTATATTAAGTTAGTTGAAAAGGAAGATGGAGTAAGAGATATTTCTGAAGTAGCTCTTGAGGTTTCAGAACTTAGGGAATTTTTAAAGGAAAATTCTCATAGAATATCTAAAATTAAATACATTTATGATAAAAAATTAGAGCTTTTAGTAAATGGAGAGGTTAAGAGTTTTAAAGAGGTATTTGATGGATTTAGCCTAGAAGAAGTATAAAGTAAGGTGATGTAAATGGATTTATTAGTTTTTAACATTAGTGGCAAGTTTGCACATTTTAGAAAATACTATACAAACTCATCATCATTAACTTATTTAGTTCCTCCTAGAACTTCAATATATGGGCTAATTGCTGGAATTTTAGGACTTGAAAGAGATAGTTACTATGAAAAATTCAATCCTGAAGAGGCTCTTATTGGAGTGAAGCTTTTAAGTGAAAATAGGCGTATAATGCAGTCTTTAAATTATTTAAAGTTAGAGGGGAAAAGTGATTTTGTGGCTCCTAAAAATCACACTCAAATTCCTTTTGAAGTATTAACTAATGATAAATGTGTTAAATATAGAATATATTTTTCTCATAAAGATGAAGAAATTATGGAGGAATTAAGAAGGAGACTAAAAGACAAAAAGTATTATTATTCACCATATTTAGGAGCAGCTCCTTTTGGTTGCAAAATTGAATTAATAGAATATAGAAAAAATGAATATAAAGAGGTTCAGGAAAAAATATCTATAGATTCTATAGTCAATGTTAAATATATTCAAGATGAAACAATAGACTTAATTTCTAAACCTTTAATGCTTGCAAGAGAGATTATGCCTAGATATTTTGATAAAGATAGATTTCTTCAAGAAACAGCTTCTTATATTTTAGAAACTAGAGGAGAAACTCTTGAGATGTGTGTAAATGAAAAGGTAATGTCAATTGAATATGAAGATAAAATCGAAAATATAGTATTTATGTAGATATAATCCAATGTCATAAAGCATTACAAAAATAAATTTGAAGGTATGCAGGAGGTTTTATATGGAATTTAAATCTCATCCAGATAAATTGTTAAGAACTCATTTAAGTGAAGTGTTAGAAAATGCAAAGTTTTTTGGTGAAGATGCATTTAATAAAGCAACAGAAATAATATGTTTGTGTCATGATTTTGGTAAATATACAACATATTTTCAAAATTATCTAGAGACTAAGGAAAAAAATGATGATAAATCAAATCATAGCTTCATATCAGCAATATGTGGTGCCTATATTGGATTTAAGGTAATAGGGGAAGATAATAATCTTCCTTTATTAATTTATGAATCAATATTACACCATCATGGAAGTGTTGAAAGCTTAGAGGAAAATCTTCCAAAGGAGAATAAAAAAATATCTGCTGAAGATGGAACTGTTTTTAGAAATAAAATAAAAATAGCTAAACTTCAGATAGAGGATATGAAGAAAAATTTAGATGATATAAAAAGAGATTATGATAGCTTTAATTATGGAGAGTTAATAATTAGTTTTGTAAATGATTGCAATATTGAAGAAATCTTATTTAAATTAAAAAAAATATATATAAAAAGAAAAAAGCAAATAAAAAGAGCAAATGAAGATGGAAGTAAGGATTATTTTAAATTTTTAAATATGTATTCTATGCTTATTGGGGCTGATAAATTTAGTGCTTCTAATACTCCTATAATTGAAAGAAGAGATGTATCCTTTAATGATTTAGATAAGAGTAGAAAAGAAAGGATAAATGAAGCTTTAAATAAGGATTGCAAAGCAGAAAAAAATATATCCAAAGAGGAAAATTCAAGACCTTCAATAAATGAAATAAGAACAGAAATTTATGAGGATATACAAAAAGAAATAGAAGAAAATTATGATAAAAAGATATTATCAATAACAGCTCCAACTGGTACAGGAAAGACATATAGTGGATTTTTTGTAGCAGAAAAGCTTAAGGAGCTATTAGGAGATAATAGAAGAATAATTTATGCTTTACCTTTTACATCAATAATAAATCAAAATTATGATGTAATATATAATTTAATAAGTGATTCTGTTGAAAATTTTGATGAAGTATCAAGTGAATATATAATAAAACATCATTCTTTGACAGATAAGGATTATAAATCAGAAAAAAGCAATATAGATATACTTAAGGCAGAATTGCTTATTGAAAATTGGTCCTCATCAATTATTGTAACTACTTTTGTTCAACTGTTGGAAACTCTTATAAGCAATAAAAATAGAATGTTAAAAAAGTTTTCTGCCTTTAACCATTCTATAATACTATTAGATGAAGTACAAGCAATAGATTTAAAATACCTAGGACTTGTTGATTTTATATTAAGAAAAGCTGTTGAAGAGTTAGATTGTAGAATAATAACAATGACAGCAACTAAGCCTATTTTATTAAATGATGGTCATGAGCTTTTATCAGATTATAAAAAATATTTTTCATATTTTAATAGAACAAAAATAAACTATAATCCTAATAAAGTGACAATAGATGAATTTATTGATGATTTTATAGAAGAAATTAAGGATGAATCTTATCTTATAATATGTAATACCATAGGGGAATCTCTTGAAATATATAAAAAATTAGAAGATATTCCTAGAGAAGTAATGTATTTATCAACAAATATTCTTCCTATTCACAGAAAAGAAAAAATAAAAGAAATAGAGGATAAATTAAAGTTAGGTGAAAAACTTATTGTCATTTCAACACAGGTCGTAGAAGCAGGTGTTGACTTTGATTTTGATAATGTAATAAGAGACATAGCACCAATAGATTCAATAATACAAGCTGCTGGAAGATGTAATAGACATAATAAAAAAGCTTGTGGAGAGGTTAATGTTGTTAATATATGCAATTCTAAAGAAAGACTTTATGGGGACATGGTATATGGAAAAATGCAGATTATGATTTCTAAGGAAATATTAAATGAATATAAAGAAATAGAGGAATCACAATATTTAGATTTAATAGAAAAATACTTTTTAAAGGCTGAGGAGAATAAAAATAAGGATGTTTCTAAAAAATTTATTGAATCTATAAACCTTCTTAATTTTACAGGAGAAGATGAATATACAATAAGTAAATTTTCATTAATAGAGGAAAAAGGAAATTATGTAGATGTATTTTTTAGAATTAATGAAGAGGCAGAGCAGGTTTATTTAGAGCTTATTGATTTAATAAAGGATAAAGATTTAGAAAATAGAAGAAAAAGACAACTAAAAATAAGAGCAAAGCTTAATGATTATACTTTATCTATTCCATATAAATATGCATCAAGAATAAATGTTAACAAAGAAGATATCATACTTTCACTTCCAAAAGAGGGGTGTGAAGAGTATTATTTTGATGATATTGGTTTTAAAAGAGAAGATGGAGAGGAGTATATGATATTTTAGTTAAAATGAATATGAAAAGAGGTGTAATAGAATGGGAGCTAATGGAACACTTGTATGGTTTTATAAAATATGCAAAAGAGAAGTTTGGCTTATGAGCAAAAATATTTTACCAGACCAAATGGATGAAAACATAGATTTAGGAAGATTTATTCATGAAAATAGTTATCAAAGAAAGGAAAAAGAAGTTCTTTTTGGAAATGTAAAGTTTGATGTAGTATTTGAAAATGAGGATAAGCTAGTTATTGGAGAGACCAAAAAAACATCAAAATATGAAAATGCCTCTAAATATCAATTGGCATATTATCTATTTGTACTAAAAGATAGTGGCATAAATGCAGAAGGAGTTCTTTTATATCCAGAAGAAAAAAAGAGGACAAAGGTAATTTTAACTAAAGAGCTAGAAGAGGAGCTAAAAGATATTATAAAAGAAATAGAGGAGATACAAGAAAAAAATATACCTCCTGAATTAAAGAAAATAAATTTTTGCAAGAATTGTGGTTATAGAGAATATTGTTACTCATAAATTATTAAAAAAATTGCATTTATATCAAGAAAAATATCATAAATCTTGCTTTTATAAACTATTATGAATTGCTGAGTAAATCTTAAATAAGGTTTGCTTAATATAAAAATGCAAGAGATATGTTTGTCTAGAAAATTTAATTAACATTAAGGTAGGTGAAAATATGAAAAAAGATATTTATATATTTAATGATGGAGAATTAAAAAGAAAAGATAATACATTTTATTTTTCAAGTGGAGGAAAGAAAAAATATCTTCCAATAGAGGAACTTGACACAATATGGATTTTTGGAGAAATAGATATAAATAAACGATTTTTAGACTATGCATCACAAAAGGGAATAATGATTCACTTCTTTAATTACTATGAATACTATACAGGAAGCTTTTATCCAAGGGAACATTTAAATTCAGGATATGTAATATTAAAACAAGCAGAAAACTATTTAAATGAAGAAAAAAGAATTAGCATAGCAAAGCAAATAATAGAAACAGCCATATTAAATATGATAGTAGTTCTTAAATATTATAGAAAAAAAGGGAAAAACTTAGATGAATATATAAGTGACATTGATGAAAAGCTAGGTCAACTTAAAAACAGCAAAACAACTAATGAAATAATGGCATATGAAGGAAATATAAGAGAAAAATATTACAAAGCTTTCAATATAATATTAGAGAATGAAGATTTTAAATTTACAGTAAGAAGCAAAAGACCTCCAAAGGACAAGCTAAATGCCCTTATAAGCTTTGGAAACTCTATGATGTATACTTCAGTTTTAAGCGAGATTTATAAAACCAATTTAGACCCAAGAATAGGATATTTACATTCAACAAACAATAGAAAATTTACATTAAATCTAGATGTTGCAGAAATCTTCAAACCTATAATAGTTGATAGAGTAATATTCTCAGTATTAAACAAAAAAATAATAACAGCTAAAGACTTTGATGATAATTATGGAGGAATTCTTCTTAAAGATTCAGGAAGAAAGAAATTTGTGGAAGAATATAACAAAAAATTACTAACAACAATCAATCATAAAGAAATAGGTACAACTGTAAGTTATAAAAGAATAATTAGACTGGAACTATATAAACTTCAAAAACTTATAACAGAAGAGAAAGAATATAAAGGATTTGTGATGAAGTGGTAAATGTTTGTAATACTAGTTTATGATGTACAAGAAAAAAGAGTTGCTAAAGCACTCAAAACATGTAGAAAGTACCTTACATGGGTTCAAAACTCTGTTTTTGAAGGAGATATAGGAGAAGCTAATTTAAAAAAACTTATGATTGAAATGAAAAAAGTAATAGATATACACTCAGATTCTGTAATAATATATAGATTTAATAGTCTAAATTATTCAAAACGTCAAGTAATAGGAGTTGAAAAAAATTCACAAGATGTTATTCTATAATAAATAGAAAATAAAAAAATACTAAAACTTTGAGTTAATAAGAACAAAGCCATAAGTTCTTATTAACTCTTTTTTTGTCCACCATAGATAATGCAAAAAAACTAGGAGATGGACTTTAAATTTTTTGGCTTATATTCAAGAAAAGATAAAAATATAGAGTTTTTTTTATTTATGTACTAAAATGAAAAAGTGTGATATTATGATAATGAAATGGATATTAGAGATACCTATAAGGAATTGAAACAAACTACAAATGATACTGCAACGAGTGGATTAAAGACATATTAGAGATACCTATAAGGAATTGAAACAAAAGTCAGCCTATCGTTGATTATCAAGAGAGAATGAATATTAGAGATACCTATAAGGAATTGAAACTTAGTAATTATTCTCTTTCTCGTGATTTTTACGTTGAATATTAGAGATACCTATAAGGAATTGAAACCTCATAATTGTCTATTTAACTTTATAATCGGTAAATATTAGAGATACCTATAAGGAATTGAAACGTAGAGAAGATTTGAAAGATGAATATTTAGATTTTTGATATTAGAGATACCTATAAGGAATTGAAACTAAAGTCGATAAGGCTTGGAAACAAAAATCTAAACAATATTAGAGATACCTATAAGGAATTGAAACCAAGATTTTCTTATAACCTCAGAATCTTTCATGCCCATATTAGAGATACCTATAAGGAATTGAAACATGCCTCCTATCCACGACTAAGTATTCGTAAAATTGGATATTAGAGATACCTATAAGGAATTGAAACATATATTTTTGAGCCAAAGTCGCATTGTAACCACCAAGATATTAGAGATACCTATAAGGAATTGAAACTAGAAATCAAGATAATACTCATTTGAACTACATTGAAAATATTAGAGATACCTATAAGGAATTGAAACGGGGTTTCAGGGGAAAGGCGTAGCCTTCCCCTGACCATATTAGAGATACCTATAAGGAATTGAAACTATTTAGTAAGAAAAGCACAAGCAAGAGTACTCTTTCCATATTAGAGATACCTATAAGGAATTGAAACCTGGATTTAATGCTTTGTTAAGTGGTTTAGATGAAGAATATTAGAGATACCTATAAGGAATTGAAACTTTTCTCAATCTTAAACATGTTTACCAACTCCTTAGTATATATTAGAGATACCTATAAGGAATTGAAACTATATAGCCCCAGTTTTTAATTTTGAAATAAAAATTATATTAGAGATACCTATAAGGAATTGAAACTATAGCAAATGAAGGAATATCTATATTAGAAAATGCAATATTAGAGATACCTATAAGGAATTGAAACCAAGATAGATACAGAGCAACCAGTTATCCCTACAGATATTAGAGATACCTATAAGGAATTGAAACAATTTCTAGTCAAGAACCTCACAGATGATGATATCTATATTAGAGATACCTATAAGGAATTGAAACGAGATATTTTTTCCACAACAGAAGAAAATAAACCTGATATTAGAGATACCTATAAGGAATTGAAACTAAAAAGAGTAACCTTGTAGGCTACTCCTTATCTTTATATTAGAGATACCTATAAGGAATTGAAACCTTTTGATGACGCAGTATCACCAACTGGTGGTGGAGCATATTAGAGATACCTATAAGGAATTGAAACTCCATTTAGAAGCATCAAACGAATAACCATTTGACATATATTAGAGATACCTATAAGGAATTGAAACCTATAGAAATTCCAGACTGGGATATATTGCCTGACTCATATTAGAGATACCTATAAGGAATTGAAACTG
>CACZYK010000067.1 GCA_902785295.1 uncultured Clostridium sp. | reverse complement strand
TAATTTTCTTTTTACATTTTTACTTAAAATTATTATTTACATATAATTTTGATATTATTCAAAAATTTTTCTGGTATTGTTCAATTTTTATAAAGTTAACATGGATACATTTAAAAGTTCTGCAAATTCTTTAGGTTTATAATTTTTTCTCAAATATAATCACCTCAGATATATTATATCATATTCGATTATATTTGAGTATGTTTTTGATAACTATATAAATCCTCCTATTTTAATTTTTATTATATTATAAAATAAAGGTTTACTTTAGTCTAGTAAAAATAAGAAATAAAAAGTTTATTGTCTATTTTTTATTAGGGGATAGTCTTATCATTATTTATTAGTTCAAATATCAGACATAATAAGGCAACTTTTAGAAAATGGTAGCAAAGCTCTTAAAAAATTGAATTTGGGTATGAAAGAAATATCTTCAAAATTGCTAGAATCTTTTCGCAGAGACACTATAACAACTGAAGATATAACCCATATAAATAAGTACACAAAAATATGCTTACTTTGATATAAATTTTAAATGATAAATAAATTTACTCTTTAACGCTAGTAGACTATCAACTTGTTGACAAAAAACATCAAAAGAATTAAAATGTTTACATAGTTATTAAATAAAATAGTAAAAAATCTATAATACAAAAAAGATTGACAATAAAAAATGCAAAAATTAATTAAAAAAGTTCTAAGATAGACATATTTTGTCACTTTATTTGAGTATAATTATGTTATAAAGTGAAGATGCTTATAATTAAACTTGTATATTTTTATATACAATACGGTTTTAGATATATTATCAACAAGAAAAATAAAATGAAATGGAGGATTTTTAAATATGATTTTAAAAAATTATAAACAAAATAAAGCTGAAGTATTAGCTTTATATGAGGAGTATGAAAAATTTTGCAATAATTATGGAAGAAATTTAAATGATAGTGTTAAGGCACAATCTGAAAAAATAAAAAATGAAATTTTTAATCTTATGATTTTAGGAGAAGCTAAAAGTGGAAAATCAACATTTATTAATGCATATTTAGGAAAAGAAGTTGTGCCTATGGATGTCAGACAATGTACAAGTGCAATTATAAAAATACATAAAGGAAATAAATTTGAACTTGTAGCAAAGACAGCAGGTGGTGGAAGAACCATTGTTACTGGAGATGATAAGATTCAAAAATTTCTAAAAGATCATGCAGCAATTTCTGATAAATATAGGAATATACCTATTACAACAATTAATAATGAATTACTTATTAAATATAGAGGAAGAAAAATTGAGGAAAAAACAATATTAACATTTCTTGAAGAGGAAAGTAAAGATAATATATTTAATATGAATATTGAAGAATATAACAATTTAATAAGAGAGTATATTAGAGAAAATGCTAAAAATTGGGGGAAAATTATAACAGAAATTGAAATAACCTATCCATTACCAGAAGAGATGCAAGGCATTACTATAATTGATAGTCCTGGAGTAGGTGCTGGTGGTAATGTAGGTAGAATTGCAGAAGATTATATATCTAATGCTAATGCTATTATTTTTGTTAAATCCCTTAATGGTCAAGCACTTGAATCATCCTCCTTTATGAATTTTTTGCGTAATAATTGTACTAATAGAAAGAAGGAGTCTTTATTTTTAGTTTTAACTGGTAAGTCAAATTTACAAGGAAGTGAATTTGAAAGTTTAAAAGAACAAGCTATTGATATGTATAAAAATGACATTATGAAAGAAAAGATAATTTTTGTTGATAGTAAAATACAATTATTTTTAAATAAGTGTCGTGAATTAGGAACAGAAGAAAATATAGATAAATTCTTTGACAAACTAGATGAAGAAGGTAATGATTTTGCACCAGCAAGTTATTGTTGGCTTAAGTCAAAGGGAGATATTAAACGATTTGAAGAAAAGATGTTAGAAATGTCAAATTTCATAAATGTAAGAAATACTTTGGAAAAGTTTGCACGAGAAGCTAATTATATACAACTTGTAGATTTCTTAGAAAATTTAGAAAATGAATATAAACGTTTTAAAGGTATATATTTAGATGCTTTAAAAGTAGCAAAAGAAAGTGTAGATGATCCTATTGCTTTAGAGGAAAAAATTGAAAAAAAGAAAAATGAAATTACTGAAGTTTTCAATAAGCTTAATAAGGATGTTAATGAAATTAGTAAAAAGTATCTAGATAATATTAATGGTGAAGGTATTATTGTAAAAGAAGCTGAAAAGATGCAAAAAAAATATGAGGAAAAGCTTGAAGGTTTTCGTAATCTTAAAGAATATGAAATAACTGATTCAACATTTGGAGAAATGAAAAATATGACACTCGATGCAATTGATGATGCAAAAAAATTTCGAAGTGATATGTCAAAAAAAATAATCAAAGAATGCAATGAAAAATTAATTAAGAGTATAGATAATCCTTCTCAAATTCCATTTGATGCATATGCTCCTAATTTTACAGAAACAGATTTTGATGATATTAATAATAAAGCAAGAAAAAAAACATCAGGATATGAAGATATTGAAGAGGGAATTACATTTAAAAAGGTTGAAAAAGTACCATATCATAATTTGAAAAAGCACATAAAATTAGTAGCTGATAGTATTTATAAAAGATTAATTGGAGGAGATGAAACGTCTAGTGAGAATATTGAATTAGCAATAATACCAACAATGATTGACAATACAATAGAGTATTTAAATATTTGTATAGAAATATATAGAGAGAAACTTATAGAAAATAAAAAGGAACTTGAAGCAGAATATGAAAAACTTCTTAAAGATAAAGATGATAATGAAAAAAGAATGAAAAATGTTTCTAATTTAGAACTTAAAGTAGAAAGTGTTAAAAAAGCATTAGAAGATATAACTAAATTAAAGGAGGATTTAAATAATTATGTTAGAAAATAGTGATAAAGAAAAATTGGAAAATTATATTGATAAAATTATTAAAGAAATTAAAAACATTGAAAAACGTAATATTCATAATGGAATGAGTGATGAGCAAATAATTAATAGTGTAATAAATATTACAGTAAATAAATTTACTCCAGCAAGTAAAAGCATTCTTTCAAGTACTTATAATATGCTTAAGGAACAAACTTTGGCAGAAGAAAAATATTCTTCTAGTAAAAATGAAGCTGCTTTTTATGAAATGAATATTTCTAAAGAACTTAATAATAAATTTAATTTTAATGTTCCAAGTAAAATAGATTATAAAGAAAGTAAGGAAACTATTAATAAATGGATAAAAGCAGGAGTTATTGTAGTTACTGGTGGAGTTGTTAGTATTAAATTAAAGAGTTTGATGCCTATTGGAATTGCAACAATTATAGCTGGGATAATGTTAATTTTAATAAAAGATAAGAAAATATCAAATAGAAATATTGAAACAATAATAGATGAATATTTAAATAATGTAAAAAAGTCAATGACAGATTGGATTACATCAATAGAAAAATATTATGATGAAAAGATAGAGGAATTAGAACAAAAGTTGGTGAATTTACAATGAAAAATGAATTAGTTGAAGTTGAAAATACACTAGCTAAATTTAAGAAAGATTCTGAAAAGCTAGGGAAGTGTACTTCTGATTTTATTATGAATTTTTATCCTTCTTATGGAATCAATAATGAATTGGCAGTTAAGTCTCCACAAGAAAATTCTTTAAATTTGTTAAATTCGTTTACATTTTATAAAGTAAGTGAATGTTCTATATATGATGTTGAAGATAAATTTGTTTTTTTTGCAGAAAAGATGAAAAAATTATTTACTACTGCTTATTCAATAAAACAAGAAGTTTGTTATGGAATTGTAAGTAATAATGGTAAGACTTCTATTGTTCTTGGTGTTAAACCAAATTCAGATGATGAAACTATTAAAATAATAATTGAAGGTCTTCTTCCTGGTATAAAAATTGATAAATATACTGAAAAATTTATTAATTCTAAAATTGATGATTCAAAAGATGCAAAGGAGAAAGATAGATATGTAGGCTGTATTTCAGGTATTCCTGCATTAAAAATAGATGGGAAGTATCAAAAAAAAGATTTGTCTGCATTAATGAGAAGTTTAAATGGGCAAAATTATACAGTAATGGTGCTTTGTAAACCTGTTGATGAAAAAAATATACAAGAAAAAATAAATATGTCAATAAAAATACAAGATGAATGTTTTGCTATATCAAAAAGAACAGTATCATTTCAGAAAAGTAGCTCAAGGGGTACTTCACATACAGATACTTTTAATGAATTAAATGGGGAAAGTAAAAGTAAAAGTCGAGGACTAAGCACATCTGGAGCAATACCACTTGCAGCGGTAGGGGCAGTAGCAGGAATAATTATTCCTGGTGGAGTAATTGCTGGTGGATTGATTGGACTTATAGCAGGAAAACAAATGAATTTTAATAATAGTAAAACTGAAGGTAATACACATAGTATTTCTAAGGGATATAGTGACGCAGTAACAGACACTATTAGTAATGGTGAGTCTATTTCTGCAGATTTACAAAATAGTTTTGCAATTGAATTAATGAATATGGCAAAATCCATGACAGAAAGACTAAAGATAGGTAGAAGTATTGGAATGTGGGAATCTGTTGTTACATATTCATCTGATAGTAAAATGGCAAGTGATATCATTCAAGGGAGTTTATATAGTGAAATTGCCTCAGGAATTCCGGAGGTGCTACCACCAGTTGTTTTTTCATACAAAGATAGTTGTAATGTGAAAAATCAACAATATGGAAAAACTCATAATCAGCAGCTAATGATTCCAAAAGGTTTTTTTAATGGAAATTGTCAAAGTCCATTATGTAGTTTAGTAACATCAGAAGAATTGAGTGGTATTTGTACAATCCCTATAGATAATACAGTAGGATTTGAAATTAAAGAATCGAAAGGCTATTCTTTAAATTATAATATTCAAAATGATGATAATATATTAGGAAATGTATGTGAGTATGACAGACCATTACCTAATATGCCTTTTGGATTCAGTAATTATGATCTAAATAAGCATACTTTTGTATGTGGTATTACTGGAAGTGGTAAAACAAATACAGTAAAGAAGATATTGGAGATGGTAGATAAGCCTTTTTTAGTTATTGAACCTGTTAAAAAGGAATATAGAAATATTAAGAAAAAAGTAAATGTTTATACACTAGGAAGACCAGAAATAAATTGTATAAAAATAAATCCCTTTTATATTTTGCCAGGAGTTAGTCCACAGCAACATATTGATTTATTAAAAGATTTATTTAGTGCATCTTTTGCTTTTTATGGTCCTATGCCATATATCTTAGAAAAATGTTTATATAATATTTATACTAAAAAAGGATGGAATTTAACACTTGGATTTCATCCACAGTTAGTAAATATTAACAGTACACAAGAATTATTTGATGAAGAAAAGGTTAAAGAATGTTATTGTATTAATTCTCATAAATATTTATTTCCAACAATGCAAGATTTAAAAGATGAGGTTGATTATTACATTGAAAATGAAATGACCTATGAAGGTGAAGTAAAGGGAAATATTCGTAGTGCAATTAAAGCTAGAATAGATAGTTTATGTGTTGGTTCAAAGGGCTTTATGTTTAATACTTATGATACAATAGATTTTGACTCTCTTTTAGAACAAAATTCAGTACTAGAATTAGAGGGGTTAACAGATGATGCTGACAAAGCATTTACATTAGGATTATTAATTATATGTATAAGTGAATATAGACAAATAAAAAAAGAAACAGAAAGAACAAATGGACTTAAACATTTGTTAGTTATTGAAGAGGCTCATAGATTATTAAAAAATGTTTCAACAGAAAGTAATGAAGATTTAGGTAATCCAAAAGGAAAAGCAGTTGAGCATTTTACTAATATGCTTGCCGAGATGCGTTCATATGGACAAGGGGTTATTGTGGTAGAACAGATACCATGTAAATTAGCACCAGATGTAATTAAAAATTCATCAAATAAAATTATTCATAGGATTATTGCTAAAGATGATCAAGAAACTATTGCAAATACTATAGGAATTTATCCTAAAGATGCAATTTACTTAGGAAATAGTAAAGTAGGATATGCACTATGTCATAAAGAAGGAATGGTTCAACCTGTAATAGTAAAAATAAATGAAGCTCAATCTAATAATGTTTTAGATATTAAGTTATATAATAAAGATATTGATAAAAAATTATTTAGCATTAATAAAAGTATTATTCAAAATCATATGCCAAAAGAAATATCTATGTGGGCGGAAAGAACTTTGATATCACTAATGTATTATCCAAAGCCACAAGAAATTTTTGATGGATTGGAAAACGCATATGAAAAGATTAGTTGTAAAGTGTCCTTGGATAAATTAACAATGATTTCAGGAGTAAATAAAAAAGAATGTATTCAAGAATGTATTGTAAATAATATTATTTCACTTATGATTTCTGGGGTATTTAGTAGTAATAAATTGCCACAAAATGATTTTGTAGAATTAATTAAAAATACTGTTAAATTGCCTACAGAAGATAAGTTGGATAAACTTCATAAAATTTTTGAAAAGTTTTATGCTAAAAAACCAGAAAACAATGCTATTGAAATTGTTGCAGGTCTTGTTTCAAAAGAATATATAAAAAAATGTAACATTAAAGAATATATTAAAGATTTTTTATTGGTTAAAAATGAACAATTTATTAACGAAGTCATTAATTTTTTTAAAAAGAAGGTGATTTAATGTTTGAATTAGGAATAAAAGAAGCACTTATAAAAAAAATAGATGATGTTTTAGAAAAAGAAACTAAAGAAGATACAAAAATATCTGAAAATAAATCAAAAAATGAAGTTGAAAATATTAAATTAGATGGTGAAGTTGTATTAGAAAAATTAAATGATATTAAAAATTTAACTTTTGAGCAATTGATGGAAAGAATGAAAGAAAATTTTAATGAGTATAATTATGAAATCATTTCTGAAAGTGACAATATAGATGATGATAAAGAAACTATCGAAGGTTTAAAAGATACAGAAAAAGCAAAAATTAAAGAAGAAACAGGATGGTCAGATGAAATTATTGATGCAATTGCTTCAATGGAGGAATATGAAATATATAAAAATGCAGGCTTGATAGAAGTTGAAATTGGGGGAAAAAAATGCTTGATTAGAAATGACATTGATTGGGAACAGAAGGATGCTATGGGACGCACTAATAAAGAACGTGCTGAACAAGGACTTTCACCAATTAATAAAGATGGTAAAGTTATTGAATTACATCATATTGGACAACATATAGATAGTCCATTGGCTGAATTGACACCAGAAGAACATCGTGGAAAAGGAAACGATATAATTCTTCATGATAAAACAAAAGAGTCAGAAATTGATAGAAACGCTTTTGCAGTAGAGAGAAATATTCATTGGGGAGCAAGAGCCAATACAGGAGGTGATTTGTAATGAATAATATTGTTGAGAAAATTAAAACTATTCCTAAGCTATATCATGCAAAAGGATGCACTACAAGTCAAATTAAAGAAGCACAAAATGAATTGGGTTTGGAATTCCCAGAAGAATTTATTGATTATGTTAAGGCATATGGTGCTATAAGTTTTTATGGTACAGAATGGACAGGGTTAAATGTTGAAGGGTATTTAAATGTTGTTGAAATAACAAAACAAGAACAAGAATTAAGTACTGATTTCCCAAAGGATTGTTTTGTACTAGAAAATCAAGGAATTGATGGCATTCTTACAATTGTTAATGAAAAAGGACAGGTTTTTTCATTACAATATGGAAAAAAAGAATTAATGTGCAATTCTATTTCTGAATATCTTGATGTGTGTATAAAAAGAAAGAATTAGTAATCAAAGAATAATATCACTATAGTTTTAAAACTTATAACTTAATAAAATATAATTCTTATGTTGAGTAGAAGTCATTAAAAAAGGATTATTGTAATATTAAATATTTTACAATAGTCCTTTTATTTTATAAAAAATATGGTATAATATAGATAAAAATATATAAGAATGTAAAAAAATGAATTAATAATATATTATTTAAGAGTAAAAAGGAGTGATGATTAAGTCTTTTTTAGATACTTGTGGTGAAGTAATGATATGTACTGAGTGTAATAAGCTTCATATTGTAACATATAAAGATGTTTATGTGCCAGTTCAAATTGGAGATTTTAATGTTATGGATCAGATAGAGCTTAATGAAAGATTATTTGGGAAAAATAAGGAAGGTGATCATACATATTATTATATTACACTTTCTATTTGTGAAATTTGTCTTGAAAAATATAAGAAAGAACATGAAAATGAGCTTGATGCTTCTATGGATCCTGAATTTTTAGAAAAGATTACTTTTTTTTGTAATGAACATGAGAGCTATATAGAAGGAATAATAAGCGATTATTATGATTATATATCAGAAAATTTAAATAAAGATATGCTTAATCAAATTAATCCTGAGATGTATAAAAAGATTACAACTACTAAAACTTTTGGTTTAAAAAAAGAAAAAGTTAGATTAGCAACAGAATATGCCGAAAATTCCTTGCCTCATATAGAAAAGTATCTTTCTAAACTAGTTAAAGAAAGTGAAAAATATAAACAATTTAATGATTTTTATAAAGAAATAAGAAAATATTATATAGATAATAATCTAAGTGCTAAGGGGGATGAGTTTAATGTATATTATGAAATTGATGGAGACAACCCATTAGGTTTTGGGGATGAATTAAATTTGGAGAGAATACCTTATAAAGGTAATGAATTAAATTGCAAATATTATTATAAACATGAAATTATAACTATACCTAGTGACTGTTTTGAATTAGAAGATGTTGAAGTTAATATCAGTGAATCTGATGTGAATAGGTTGAGTAAAATTATGATAAAGAAAATGATTCCTATGGAGGAATTATGGCTTAAGAAGTAAAACTATGTAGAATAAATTTATTTATGTTTTAAGGGGTAATTATTATGGCTTTTTTTAAAAAAATGAAAGATGTATTTACAAATGATAATAAAGATACAAAAGAAAAAGAAACTAAAAGTGTTGTGGATATAAGCATAGAAACATCATTATTAGCTTTAAAAAAATATTATGACATAAAAATAAAAAGTATAGATAAATTAGCTAAAGTTGATCCAGAATGGAATTTTTTTGATGAATCTGTTCAAAAAGATAAAATAGAAAAAATTAAGTTGAAAATTGATGATAAGATTAAAGAAAGAATTCTTAATAATGATAAGATAAATAAGTTAAATAAGGAAATTGAAAATATTGATAAATCTTATGAAAAAAATAAGTTACAAATTAAAGGGTTAAGTAATTCTGATAATGAAAAGGAGAAGAATGCTTTAATTGATAAGGGTGTAGAAATATATAAAAAGAAACAAGAATGTTATGAAAAAAGGAAAGCTTTAATAAAAGAAGTTGATAATATAACAAAAGAAGTGAAAGAATTAAATTTTACTTATATAATTGAACTTTCTTATATTGAAGGTACATATAAAGAATGTGAAAGAATAAAAAAAGAATATAATATTGTAAATAGTTTTACAGAAAAAGCATTATTAGCTATTAAGGAATATGAAGAATTAAACTATGATATGGCAATTAAATATGCAAAGGAGTATTTTGATAAAGGATTAATAATTCATAATCCTATTGTTTATGGACTTTATGCAAAGAGTTTAGTAGATGATGGGCAGTATGAAGAATCAAAAAAATATATAGATTATGTTTTGAAATATTATCCAGATTCTATTGAATTACACAAGCTAATAAAAAAGGTACATGAAAATTTAAATGAAATAGAAGAAGCAAATTCTGAAGAAAAAATTATAAATATACTAGAAAATTAATGTATTAATTTATAAGATAGGAGTAGTTTTATGTTAAAAAGAGAAAGTTATGTTCATAAAGATGAAAATGATTTAATTAATAAATTGAATAATAAGTTAATTTCTGAAGAGTATAAAAATCAATTAATAAATTATTATAAAAATTTTGAAGAGGAGATGTCAATATCTGACCTAGTAGGAAAATCATTAGAAGTAAATAAAAAACAATTTCTACAAGTTTTTAATATTGCAAAAAAGCAAGCAGATATTTTAGAAATTAACTTACCTAAGGTATATATATGTAATAGTGATATTTATCAAATAAAAGCAAAAGGATATGATGAACCTTGGATAGAAATATCATCAAAGACATTAGAAGATTTTTCAACTAAAGAAATTGAATTTGATATGGCAAGAGAAATGTGTCATATAAAAGAGGAACATATTAAATATGAAATATTATATACACAATTTTTAAAAGCAATAGAGACTTTAGATAAAATTGGTAGCAATTTATTAACATCTGTTCCAGGAGTAGTAACTTCAGAAGCATTAGAAGTATATTCATCTTCATTTAAATTAGTAGCATATCAATGGAGTAGGATAGCAGAATATACTGCAGATAGATGTGCATATTTGATTTGTCAAGACATTGAATCAAGTATATCATCAATAAAAAAACATTTTTTAAATAGTAAGATTCTTGCAGATAATATTAATATGAAAAGTTTTCTAAAACAATGTGATGTTATTAATGATATAGATTCATCAATTTCTAGATATTCTGTATTTGATGAAAAAATGCCATATGCAGCATTTAGAATAAGAGAATTAATAGCATTTGCTAGTGATTTTAAAACAAAAGAGTACATTAAAGAGGAGCTTTCTTTTATTTAAAAAATAAGCATTCACTTAATTTTTTATACTTTTACCTAATTCAAAGATGATATTAAGTAATGGATTTCTATGTTGAAATTCAAAGATTAGAACTAGAAGTACGATTTAAAGATGATATTAAGTGAAAGATTTGAGCAATAGATTGAAAATTACTTAAAACAGTAATATAATTAGGCGAAAGAAAGGTAATTAAATAAAAAGTTTTGCTATAATAAAATACAAAGGAAGAATTCAAAGAAAAAGTTTAAGTTCATGGGTTTATGATATAAAAATTAGTGATAGTAGTTTTTTAGGTAGAAAAAGGGTAGATTATAATACTTTTTCTACTGGAATTACTATTGCTAAAAAGTATAATGAAAGGTTTTTAAAGTGTTTATCTAAACCTATAAATAATGGTGATATTTTAAGGGTAAAGCTATTAGTAGAAGGTAAGGAATTTAATGGAGTCATTAGGTGTTCAAGCTCAAGAAGAGGGAAGGTTATTAAGCTTATTTATTCTGAAAAAGCCTTACATGAATTATTAAAAAGTACCTTGTCTATAAGCTATGATTATATAATAAAATATATTTATGAAAATGAAAAAAGACCTAATATTATTCCTGATAAATATGCTGAGTTTTTAGATTTTTATAAGGGTGAAAATTTAGATGAGTTTATTATAAAGCTAATACCAAGTAAAACAAAGCTATTAGATGATGAAGAGATTACTTATAAAGAATATGAAGATAATAAGCATTATGAAGAAATTGAAGGGGATTTCATAGATACAAAAGATATAAATAAGGAAATAGATTATATACATAAATTTATTAAAAGTAAAGGTTTTGAATATAGTAAAGAATTAATAAAGAATTTTTATTTATGTCTTAAAACTAAGCCTTTTGTGATTTTATCAGGTATATCTGGGACTGGAAAAAGTAAGATAGTTCAGCTTTTTGCAGAGGCAATGGGGGCGAATTTTAAGATGGTTCCAGTAAAACCAGATTGGTCTGATTCTACAGATTTATTAGGATATAGAAATATTGAGGGTAAATTTATTCCAGGGATAATTACATCAATAGCTTATGATGCTATAAAAAATCCTAAATTTCCTTATTTTATTTGCTTAGATGAAATGAATCTTGCAAGAGTTGAGTATTATTTTAGCGATATTCTTTCTTTAATGGAAACTAGGGTGATGAAAGAAAACTCTAATATTGTCACAGAAAAGCTTTTAAATAAAGAACAGTTTGGAACAGATAGGGAATCTTTTGAAAAATATAAAGATGTATATATTCCTGAAAATATTTACATAGTAGGCACTGTAAATATGGATGAAACTACATTTCCATTTAGCAAAAAGGTGTTAGATAGAGCAAATGTTATTGAATTTAATAAGGTTAACTTATTTTATGATTTTGAAAATACCTCTTCAAATAAAGAAGAATATTGGATTTATGATAATGAATTTTTAAAATCAGAGTTTTTAAAGCTAGCTGATTGTAAAGAATATAAAGATATAGCCCTTAAAGTCATTGATGAATTAGTAAAAATAAATAGTATTTTAGAAAGATATAATAAGCAATTTGGTCTTAGAATTAGAGATGAAATTGTATTTTATATGATATATGCTTTAAAAGATAATGTTATGGATTATAACAAAGCCTTAGATTATTGCATTTTACAAAAAATATTACCTAAGATAAGTGGAAGTGACATTGAAGTATTTGATATACTAATAAAACTATTTAATTTATTTAATAATACTAAATATGACATAAATTTAGAAAAAGAACAACTTAAAGAAATGAATAAAGAAGTTAATAGTAGTAAATACAAATTAACTAGTGAAAAGCTTATAAATATGATTAGGAGATTTATAGAAAATGGCTTTACAACCTTCTGGAACTAGCAAAGAAGAAGAAATTATTTTTATTGAAACAGAAGAAATTTATTTTTCTATCAATGGAAGTAATGATTCTTATGAAATTTTAAATGAGGCAACTTTAAAAGTAAGTTCTAAAGAAAATCTTATTATATCAAAATTTGATGAACACACTTGTTTTAAGGAATATAAAAATTATGAAATAGTAATTGAAGGAAAGAATAATTGTAAAATAGAGTTTTATCATGAAAATTATACAATAAGAAACAAAATCACTCAAAAAGGAAAGTCAAGAAAAATTTTAAGTGGAATCATTAATTTTAAGGGAGATATAGGATATTCTGACTTATATGTTTTAGTAAATGGTAAAGAACATATTAAAATAACTCTTGAAGTTTTTCCAAGTAAAATTGATTATAAAAATGATTATAAAGCCTTGCTAGAGGACATTAATAAAGAAATTTATAATTTATCCTATAGCCTTTTAGCTAGAACATATTTAGGTGGAGAAATAAAAGATAATAAAAATACATATTCAGAGTTTTATAGTATTTTAAACAATATTTTTGAAAAATTATTAAAAGCAATAGATGTTATTTTATGTAATCCAAATCATAATCTTGTAAAAGAAAATAGAATTTATAAACATGGTGAATTAAAAGGTAGTAGCATAGAAACAATAAGATGGTTAGAAAAAAGACCTTATGTTATAAAAAATGTTGATGGAAAATACATTCCAACAGAAGCCTTACAAGTAAAAAAAACTATTACCTATTATACAAATGAAAATAGATTTCTTAAATTTATGCTTTTAAGTATCATAAATAAAATTGACAAATTTATTGAAAATTATAGTAAATTTTCTTGGAATTTTGAGGATGAAGTTATAGATAAATTATTTTCAATAAAAAAGAAGATATTAAAAAGAATAAATACTACTTTTTTAAGAAATATTGATGAAAAATATAATGAAAGCTCAATATCTTTAGTATTTACCATGGCTAGTGGATATAAAGAGGTTTATAAATATTACTTAATTTTAAAAAAAGGATTAAATATAAAAAGCGATATTTTTTCTATATCAATGAAGGAACTCCCTCTTTTATATGAGTATTGGTGTTTTATAAAACTTAATTCAATACTTAGAAAAAAGTATAAGCTAATAAGTTGTGACTTTATTAAAATAAATAATGATGGAATTGTTATAACTTTAAAAAAAGGAATTAAATCTACTTTGATGTATAAAAATCCTAAAAGTGGGGAAACATTTAAAATGACTTATAATTCCAAAATATCCTCTGAAACAGTAAATCAAAAACCAGATAATATTCTTTCTATAAATAAAGATGGAAAGGAATTTCAAATAATTTTTGATGCTAAATACAAAATTGATTATAGCAAAGATTATATAAAAAAATATGGTGGTATAGGACCTAAAGAAGAAGATATCAATACAATGCATAGATACAGAGATGCTATTGTTTCTAAAAATACTTATGAAAAATGTGTACTTGGAGCTTTTGTATTATTTCCTTTTTCTGATGAAGAAAGCTATAAAAATCATAACTTTTATAAAAGTATTAAAAAAGTAAATATTGGAGCATTACCATTTTTACCATTGTCAACCAATTTTTTATTTAGTTTATCAGAGATGTCTACCATATATTGAATATTAGGGTTACACATACCTGTTGTTCTAAATTTTTTCATTTTTCAACTCCCTTCTAGTACTTATGGTCAAGAATAGGTGTTTTAATTAATTCTAACCTCTATTTTTATATTATTTTAAGAAATATCAAGACCATATACTATATCTGTTACAGTATCATCTTATTCTAGTTAAATATTAATTTATATGCAAGTGCAAAAGAAACGTAAGCGTAAAAAAATTGATGTATAGAAATTTAAAATTTATGATGATAAAATTAACCCATCAAAGCGTAATATATCGTATTGCCTTGATGGGTTAAA
>CACZYK010000066.1:18130-21397 GCA_902785295.1 uncultured Clostridium sp. | reverse complement strand
TCATTAGTTTCAACATTAGGTGTAATCTCATCAGCAGAAGCTATAACAGGAAATAGTGATGTGGCAGTCATAGTAGTTAATAAAATAGCAGTTATAAATTTCTTTTTCATAAGCAATCCCTCCATTTATTTACTTGATGACATTATTATACATAACTTTTGTAGAAATGTAAAGGTTTAAAATAAAAAATGACAAATTTTTATAAACAAAAAAATTTTTTTAGAAATTTTAAACTCTATATTTACAGAAATGTTTTTTTATGAATAATAGTAAATAAGGAGGTAATATGTTAATAAAAAACATTTTAAAGAAAAAAAGGGGGAAAATCATGAGAAAGAGTATTAAAAAAATTATTTTAATGTGTACCATTATGACATCTATGTTTGCTAATAATGTGTATGCAGCATCAACTGATTCAACTTCAAATTCTATGAAAAATCAATTCTTAGATTTATCAGTTGATGATAATGAAGACAGCATGGATTATTGTAGGTTTAACCTAAAGACAGCAGAAGGGTGTATAACTTCAAAAGAAGATGATAACAGTAATCTTCTATATGAAAATTTTTATACAGGATTAACTACAATATTTATTGGTGATGAAGGTTATGTATATGGAAAGGGTAAAAGTGTAAAATCACCTTACTATGATAAAAAAGAAGAAGCCAATATTTCTGTACAAAAATTTAATGAGATAAAAGTAGAGCAAAAATTAAAGTTTGTTAAAGGTTTTACAGATGAATATGATGATATGCTTGAAATTAAGTATGTAGTATCTAATGAAGGAAAAAATGAAAGTAATGTAGGGTTAAGAATTATGATAGACCCTTTCTTGTCTTATGATGATGGAGGAGTTCTTCAAGTTGGAGATAAGAATATAACAAATGAATCAGAGTTTAATTCAAATGAAATAGGAGAATCTTGGAGCATAAAATCAGAAAAAACAAAAATAGAAGCCTATGGAAAAATAACAGATGATAGCTTTAATTCATTACAATTTGCAAACTGGGATGAACTTTTTAATGAAAAATGGAACTATGAAGTTAGCAATCTTGAGTATGTAGAAGATAGTGCAGTAGCTATGAATTGGTTCCCTACTTCTATTAAACCAGGAGAAAGCAAAACTTTCACAATGGTTTACGGAGTAAAAAATACAAAAAATATAGTTACTGATGATGAGACGGAAGTAGAAATAAAAGAAGAAACTATAACAAACAATACTGGTAATACAACAAAGTCAGGGGATTATCAAAATATAATTTTAATTTCAGTATGTTCTTTAGTTTCTTTAGTTGCAGTAATATTCTTACTTAAGAAGGGGGGAAGAGAATGTTAGGATGTGATAGAAAAAAAAGACTTAGAAATATTTCTTTAGTATTAATGATAGTTATGATTTTTAATTTAGTTTCTAATTTAAGTGCAAACTATGTATCTGCTACTGAAATGGGAATTAATTATACATTGTTTTCTAAAAATAATATTGTAATTAATAACTATAAGACTAATATAGAAGGAAATATTTATGCTGGAAAGGATTTAACTTATACAGGAGAAGAAAAGGCAGAAATAACAGGAACCTATAATGTAAATGGGGAAATAGAACAAGAAAAAATCAATTCAATTTATGAGAATATTAAAAAGCCTCAACAAATGATTGACTTTGATGATTTTATAATTTCAAAGCTTAAATTTAAAAAAGAAATTAATGAGGATGTTAAATATTCAAATGAAACTTTAAATATGTCATCACCATTAAAAATAGATGGAAGCTTATATCTTGAAAATGTAAACCTAAATGGTGAAGGATATGTGATTGTTAAAGATGATATTGTATATGAGTATGTAAATGATGAAAAAAATGAATATAATGCTTTTTTATATTCTGAAAAAGGCGATATTTTAATTGAAGGTACTGAGGTAATAATAAATGGAGTTTTATCAGCACCAAAAGGAAAAGTAAAAATAAATGCTAAAAATATAGTTATTAATGGAGCAATTTATGCTGATGAAATAGAGCTTAATGGAAGTGAGCTTAAAATTAATGAATCAAAAGAATTAATTGAAAAGCTTGAATTTTCTCCAAAAGCAGAAATAAATGTAACTGGAGAATTAAAGGAAAACAGAAAGGTTACTGTTGATATTTTAAAAAGCCAGGATATAGATTATATTAAGAAAAATGCTAATGTATCATGGGAAATAAAGAGCATTGATTTAGATGAGGCAAAAGATGAAGGAATAAAAATAGATGAAGAAAATTCTGATGATTATTCTAAGGAAATGATTTTTAAGAAGGCAGGAAAATATTTAATAACAGTAAATATTGATGAGGAAATACAATCTAAGACAATAGAAAAAGAAATAGTAATTGAAGAGGATAAAAATCCTATAGCATCAGTAGATTTAGAATCAAGTTATGTAAGAAATCCTGAAAAAGAAAATAAAGCAGAAATTAATATACAAGATTTATCTTATTCAGAAGATAATGACAGTATTGAAACTAGAAACTGGAAGATATACTATGATTCAAATAATGATGGAGAATATGAAGAAGAAGTATTATCAAGTGAAGATAATAAAAATTTAGTAGTATATGAAACAGATAAGGTTGGAAAGTACAAAGTAAAATTATTTGTAAAAGAAAACTTTACAAACACAATTACTAAATTTATTAATGAGGAAGATTATTTAACTTCTGAAGTAGAAAAAGAATTTACAGTTGATAATACAGCACCAAAGTCAAGTGTTGAACTAGAAAAGGAAAAGAAGGCAGATATAGTATTTACTATTGGAAATGAAGAGTCAGAAAATATAGAAAAATATAATGATGAAGTAAAAAAAATAGTAAGTGACTTAGAAGAAAAAGGAGTTAAGGTAAACTTCAAAACTGTTTCTACATCATCTTTAACAGCTAAAAATAGTTTTGAATGGAAAGAATATGACCACTATAATTATCAAGATGCTTGGTGTCCATCAATAGCAAAACATATTATAAAAAATAGTAAAGATATAATGATGATTGGTTATTCTTGGGCTCCATTAAAGGATTTCTTATTTATTGAGGATGATAATAAGGGACAAAAGATATTTACATTTGACTTACAAAGAGATAGAAATAACTGGCATACCATGGAAGGTGGAGGTTTCTTATTTAATACAACAGTAACAGAAAATACAATTAAAGGTTTTTGTGTATTAGTTACTAGTAATGGATTAAGACTTGCAGAAATTAAAGAAACTAATTTAGAGGACTTTAGAAATGGAAGATAT
>CACZYK010000066.1:0-18078 GCA_902785295.1 uncultured Clostridium sp. | reverse complement strand
TGTAGTCAACAATCATATTTTACATTCTCTAATATAAAAATGCAGGCTGTTCAAGGTGATACTTTAGAAGATGTTATAAATGATTATGAATGGACAGAAGGTGCAGAAAGATATTTAATTAACTTATCAAAATCAGAAGTTCCTGATTTAGTTAATAGTGAAGATAAATATTCTTTTATTAAAAACCTAATGGAAAAGGATATAAATTTAATTGGTATAGGAAATGATGAAAATAAGAGTCAATTTGATGAGGTAATAAAAAATACAAAAGGATTATTCTTAGATTTAGAAAATGAAAATAAATTTGAAACACTAAAAAATTATATGACAAATGGTGTTTTATCAAAGGATTATTCTGTTTTAGATTATTTAAATGTAAATGAAGAAATTAAATATAATAATTCTTATAATGATTATGAAAATGACCCAATGTATCAATCAGTATGGGAGTATCAATATAATCCAAGTATTTATGAAAATAACTTAGAAGATAAAAGTGTTCAATTTATAAGAAAAGCAGACCCAATAACTTCATTTGAAAATACAGGACTATATTCAATAACATTAGCTGTAAGAGATAATCCAGTTGATGAAAATGACAGTTATGATAATGAAAGATTATGGTCAGATAAAGACATATATAATAAAGCTTTATTTGTTCAAAATGCTCCTAAAGCTTGTTTATCATATGAAGTATTTAAAGATGAAGAAAATGAAGATTTATGTATTGTTAATATAACAGATAATAGTTATGATTTAGACCATATATCATCAGAAAATAAGGGTATAGTAGAAAGAAAATACTCATGGAAAAAGTATGAAGATGAAGAATGGACAGAAGGTTATATTCCAAATAAATTAACAATAGGGGAAACCTATATGTTAAAGACAATAGTAAAAGATGAAGAAGGAACATGGAGTAAGCCAAACCTACAAATTATAACAACTAATAGCTTGATAGAAAAAGAAGAGATAGTTGATGAAAAAGCACCAGAAATATATTTATCACTTTCTAAGAAAAATGCAATTATAGGAGATAGTGTAAGTTTAAATACATATGCTAAGGACGAAAATGGTATATCAAGTTTTGAAGTTTATGTAAATGGCATGATGATTGGTTCAAATCCTGGAATTTTTGAAATTAAGGCTAATGAAGTAGGAGCAATTTCAGTTCTTATAAAGGCAGTAGATACTTATGGAAATGAATCTGAAAAGGAAGAAAAGATAGTTGTTTTAGATAACAGAGATAAAGAAGCACCTGTAATAGATGTAGAAATATTATCAGGAGAAAAAATAACTATAAATGGAAGCATATATGATAATGTTGAGTTAAAGAACTATGAAGTAACTTATAGATTAAAGGGTGAAGAACAATATTCATTACTAACTTCATCAGATGAGGCAATAGAAAATGGAGAAATAGCAGTATTAAATATTGATGAATCTAAATCTGGCATATATGAAGTATTAATTAAAGCAGAAGATATGTCAAAAAATATTAATTATTATAGCTTTGAAATTCAATATACAGCACCACAAAAACCAAGTGATGAGGACAAACCAGGCGATGAAGATAAACCAGGTGACGAGGACAAACCAGGAGATGAGGATAAACCTGAAGAGGATACTGAAAAGCCAAGTATAAATATTGAATTATCTTCAGATAGAGTAAAGATTGGAGATAAAGTTGATGCAACAATTTCAGTAACTGATAATAAAGAATTAGAAAGTGTAGAGGTTTATTTAGATGACACATTACTTCTTAAATCATCAGGAAGCTTAAGCTTTATAGCAAATAAAACTGGAATTAAAACTATAAAAGTAATTGCAAAAGATAAGGCAGGTAATACTTCAATAGACCAAAAACAATGTGTTATATATGATGACTCAGATAATGAAGCACCAGAAATTGAAGTTATTTCACCAACACATGGAAGTATGATAAATGGTTCTGTTATTATAATGGGAACAGTAAAGGATAATTTATCATTACAAAGATATACATTAGAATATAGAGCAGAAGACGAAGAAGAATTTAAATTATTTACAGAGTCAAATAATGAAAAAGAGAATGAAGTATTAGGAATTCTTAATACAAATTCATTAAAAGATGGAGTATATGAATTAAAATTAACAGCAGAAGATACAAGTGGAAATATTTCAATGTATAGTTTCTCATGCATAGTATTAAATGAAAATTTAGTTGTTGATGTGGAAAGACCAACTGTAAAGGTATCTGTTTCAAATTACTATCCAGTAGTTGGAGAAAAGGTAGTTGTTAAATTAGATGTTACAGATAATGTAGGGGTAGAAAAAATTGAAGCTTTAGTAGATGGAGTAGAGGTTCCAGTACAAAAGGATAATACAATATTCTTTACTTATAATGAAGAAAGACTAAGCAATATAAGTATTACAGCTTATGATAAAGCTGGAAATAGCACAAATAAGATAGGACAAGTTTACTTTAGTGAACCAGAAATTGAAGATGAATCTAAAGAATTAGAAGAAGCTTTAACTGCTTACTATGAATCTGTAAGAGAACTTATTATATCCTTTGGAATGATTGGAATAACTCCAGATGATTTAATAGAAATGTGCGAAAGCAAAAAAGCAGCTTTAGAAGAGGAAATGTCTAATGAGGAAGAAACTAAAGAAATATCATTAAACAATAAATTCAATATAAGCACAAAAGCTATTCCATTTAATTCAACTAAAGTAGGATGGGCACCAAGAGAAGAGGTTGAAAAGCAAATTGAGGATGCAATACCACCAAGCACTTTAGCTCACATTCAAGCAATAGCAAATAAAAAATATAAAGATGATTTAGAAAATTATACTTTTTATTTATATATGTCTCATAGTATTGACAATCCATTTGGTTATCAAGGTATAACTAATATAAATATTTGTGGTGACCCTTATTATTCTGATAGGATAACGGATTTAGATGTAGAGGCTTATGAACAATTCTTAACAGTAAGTACTTTTATTCAAATTGTTAAAGATGTTAAAGAAGGAGTTACTTTTGTTAAACAGTTATCAGGAGATTTTAAAGATATAAAAGAGATATGGGAGGCAAGAGATGATATAGAAGGGTTAAAGAAAGCAATTGATAAAATAGATGATATTTTAAAAAGAAATAGTGAAAATGAGGATTACGATGAAAGTAAGGCAGAAGAAATAATTAGAAAATCTGTTGGAGCAATTAATAAAGGTGTTAAGATTTATGATTATGATAGCTTCGAAAGAGCGATTGAAATATCTAAATTTGAAATTAAAGAACTTTTTGGAGTAGATCCAGATGAGATTATTGATTCATTTATTGATTTATACAACAAAATAGATTCTATTCTTCAAATTGCTATAAATGGAAATATAATAGGAATATTAAGTACAACCTTGGATATAAGCATGAGTTATGCAACAATGGCCGCTTTAGCAGGATTACAATATGGATATCATACAAGAGTTGCAGAAAGACAATGGGTTAAAGAAGAGTATGAATTTGGAAATGGAAGTATTACTTTAAATGGTTCTACTACTGATAATGGTTCTTCAGGAGGAAACAATAGTTCTTCAGGAGGAAGCACTAATTTAAGTTGGAATAGTCCTTCTTCTGGAAACAATATATTTGAAGCTAAAAGAAGTGATAATGGAGGAAGCAATTGGATACCTATTCCTAATGATAATGAAAATACAAAGATATTAAATGTATGTAAAAAATCATTAGCACAACAAAATTGGCTTTCTTCAGTACTTCAAGAGGATTCATCTTCATTTAATGCAGATAATATAGGTTATGAAAAAATAGGAAAAGGTCTTTTTGAAGTAGATACTTTATCCATAGATGAATTTAACTTAAATCCAGATAGTTATTTAAAGGATGAAGATGGAAAATATAAATATGATGTTATAATGTTTGGTTCTTATGGTGCAAGAGGAATGGACGACCTTTCTAACATAGCGTTAAAGTCTGTACAAAGCTTTGCAGCTTCAAAGAGAGGAATACTTTTTGGAAATGATACAGTATGTAATACACCAACATTTGCCCATAATAATTTTGCAAGCTTTGCAAGTAGCTTAGGAATAGAACTTAAGAATGAAGATTTACCAAGCAATAGTACAAAGGGTGAAATATTAAATAAGGGATATATAACTTCATACCCATGGAAGCTTTCAGAAAATCTAGATGTTTCAACAAAGAATCTATCAGGACAATATGCTGGTGGAAACTTAGGAAGTAATGTTTGGATAAGAATTTCAGATGGAGAAAACAAAAATAAAAATTCTCAAAATTCATCATCAAATGATTTTTATCTTGTAACTAATAACAACTTAGGTTTAATAAATACTTCTGATAATTTAGATACAGAAGATGAAAAGAAAATTTTAGTAAATGCACTTTATTATTTGAATTTAGCAATAACAGAAACAAACTTTGTGGATAAGGCATTTGTTGATAATACTTCTCCAGTTATAAATGATGTAAGTATTTCTCTAAATGAAGAACAAACAAGTTTCTCTGCAAATATTTTAGGTGAAGATAAGGGTACAACTTATAAATATTATATTAATAAACCAAAAGTTGATGAAAATGATGTTGAAAAGATGAGTAATATTATAAGTCAAGAAGCTAAAGTTGGAATAAAAGGATATGTAATAGATATAAATACAAATCAAAATGCTATGCCTGAACTTATAGAATATGAAAAAGATAAGATAACTGTAAAAAATGTAGTAAGTTTAAGTGATGAAGGAACTTATACAAAAGATTTAGAAAGCTTAACAGAAGGACAAAATTATTATTTACATGTATATGCTGTAGATAATAACAATAATGTCAGTGAAGAAGTAATTAAAAAAATAAAATAAAAGATTAAAAGGCCAGTATTTAAAAGATGCTGGTCTTTTTCATTCTATAGGAAATTATATATTTTGAAAACTATGGATAACTTGCTAAGTTAATAATATATTCACTATGCTTTTTTTTAAGCAAAATTGACTAATTATAAAGATAAAGTGTAGAATAATAATAGGAATTATTTAGCCAAGAAATTTTAACTTTATAAGTGGCAAGTAGTTTTTTAAAATAAAAACTTTTGGAGGATTTTTATGAAAAAAAATGCAGCACAAAGGGAATTTAAAAAATTAAAAAATCAAATAAATCAAATTAGTGAAATAGTTAAAAACTCTAAAGGAAATGCTTTACATGAGCATGAATCTACTATAAGGAAAAAAATCCTTCTTCTTATGGAAATTGAAAAGGAAGGATATGAAGGCTCTAAGGATTTTAATGAGCTTTTAGAAAGATATGAAGAACTTTTAGAAAATGTATCTAAAAGAATTTTAGAGGATTATAATAGAAAAAATAATTGTGATTATGATTATTATCAAGTTGTTCGTAACAATTATAAAGTTTTAATTAATTCTGGAATAATGACAGTTCTTACAAAGCAACATATTCCAAAGCTTGTGGCCCAAGAGTTTAATGAAAATTTCCCAGATAATCCTAAAGATGAATATAGAGAAGCTAGGGGAATGAGAAGAAAGTTTATAATTCACTTAGGAGATACAAATACAGGAAAAACCTATAATGCTATTCAAAGATTAAAATCTTGTAAAAAGGGGGTATATCTTTCTCCTTTAAGAATACTTGCTTTAGAAAATTTTGAAAGGCTTAATAATGAAGGGATAGTATGTAATCTTCAAACAGGAGAAGAAGAAATTTTAAAAGAAGGAGCAACCCACACTTCTTGTACCATAGAAAAATTAAATTTAAAGGACCAATATGAAGTTGCAGTTATTGATGAAATCCAAATGATTGATGATAAGCAAAGAGGAGCTTCTTGGAGCAGAGCTGTTTTAGGAGTGAGAGCTAAGGAAATTCATATATGTGGAGCCTTAAATGCAAAAGAAATTTTAATAAAAATGATTGAAGATTGTAAAGATGATTATGAAATAAAGGAATATAAAAGAAATATACCTCTTGAAGTAGAAGATAAGGATTTTTCTTATAAAGATGTAGAAGAAGGAGATGCAATAGTATTATTTTCCAAGAAAAAAGTTCTTTCTTTAGCTGAGGAATATTCAGAAAAAGGTATAAAGGCAAGCATAATTTATGGAGACCTTCCTCCAGAGGTAAGAAGAAAGCAATATGATGATTTTATAAATAAAGAAACTAAAATCCTCATAACAACAGATGCAATAGGAATGGGAGTAAATCTTCCAATAAGAAGAATTATATTTTTATCTGTTAAAAAGTTTGATGGAGATGAAATAAGACTTTTAACCTCTCAGGAAGTAAAGCAGATAGGAGGACGTGCAGGAAGAAAAGGAATATATGAAACAGGATATATTGCTAGTGTAGGACATAATTCAGAATTTATTAGTCATATGCTTAATGAAAAGGATAAAGTAATAACATCTGCCGTTATAGGACCTTCTGATGCTATTTTAAGAATAAAAACTCTTCCTCTTATAGAAAAATTAGCTCTTTGGAGTACAAGAAAAGAAAAGCTTAGCTATTATAGAAAGATGGATATAGGGGATTATATAATAATTTTAGATAGAATAAAAAGCTATAAGCTTAAAGAAGAGATACAATGGAAACTTTTAAAAGTGCCATTTGATGTAACACAAGATGAGCTTATGGAACAATTTTTATTTTATGTAGATCAGCTTTTTGTTGCAAAGTCAAAAACTATTTCTAAGCCTAGAATATTAGGAAAAACATTAGATGAATTAGAGATTTATTATCAAAAAATAAATATGTATTATTCATTTAATAAAATATTTAACTTAAAATTTGAATTTCAATGGATTTATGATGAAAGAATTAAAGTTAGTGAAGAGATAAATGATATATTAAAGAGTTTATAAATTTTAAATTATATTATAGGAGTTGAAGCTATTGAATAAAAAACTGCCTTATGGTAAAAGCAACTATAAAGAATTAGTTGAGAAAAATTATTTATATGTTGATAAAACAAAATATATAGAAAAACTAGAAAATATTAATGATACATTTATATTTTTCTTAAGACCAAGAAGGTTTGGAAAAAGCCTTTTTACATCAGTCTTAGAAAACTATTATGATGCAAATAAAAAAGATGAGTTTGAAGTTTTATTTAAAGATACTTATATAGGAAAAAATCCAACACCTGAGAAGAATAATTATTATATACTTAAGTTTAATTTTTCAGGACTTATTACAGATACAAAAGAAAAGCTAGTAGATAGTTTTAATAAAACTTGTAATATGTCTTATAAAAAATTTATTGAAGATAACAATATAGATGTTGAATATGATGAAAAAGGATATCCTTCAGAGGTTTTTATGGAGTTTTTAGGTGCAATTAGAAATAAAATTGATAAGCCTCTTTATGTGATAATAGATGAATATGACCATTTTGCAAATGAACTTTTAAGCTTTAAAACAGATATGTTTTCAGATATTGTAAGTAAAACTGGTTTTGTTAGAAAATGGTATGAAGTTTTGAAAATAGGAACAGAATCAATAATTCAAAGAATTTTTGCAACAGGAGTAACTCCAATTACCTTAGATAGTCTTACCTCTGGTTTTAATATATCAACAGATATAACAAGAGATGCAAGATTTAATGAAATGATGGGTTTTACAGAGGAAGAAGTAAGAACCCTTATAAAAAGAACAATACAAGATGAAAAAAAAATAGAAAAAATTATAAAAGAAATGAAAATAAACTATAATGGATATTTATTTTCAGAGGATAGTAAAAAAACTTTATTTAATAGTGATATGGTTCTTTATTATTTAAAAAATTTTGAAGAGAGTGGAAATCCTCCTAAAGAGCTTATAGATAAAAATATAGCAAGTGATTATGCAAAGCTTGGAAGTATGTTTGAAATTAAGGATAAGAATTCAAACTATAAGGTGCTTGATTCTATTTTAAATGGGGAAAAAATAACAACAAGTATAACAAATCAATTCAGCTTAGAGAAAGATTTTGATGAGGATGATTTTAAATCATTATTATTTTATTTAGGTCTTCTTACAGTAGATAAACCAAGAATAAGCAGAGTAATATTAAAGACACCTAACTATGTAATAAAAAGTCTCTATTTTGATTTTTTTGCAAAAAAGCTTAGAGAAAATGCAGACTATGAGTTAAGTGTATCAGAAATAAAGGAAGCCTTAGAAGATATAGCTATAGATGGAGATAATAATAACTTAGTAAAAGTAGTTGAAAAAACCTTAAATAAGTTATCTAACAGAGATTATATTACCTTTAATGAAAAGTATGTTAAGCTTATATTTTTAACCTACTGCTATTTAAGTAAGATATATTTAGTAAAATCAGAATATGAGATAGAGGATGGCTATATAGATATAGCACTTCTTAAACAAGTAAATATGAATCCTAAATACTTTGGAATAATTGAGCTTAAATATATTTCAAAATCAAAATATAAGGAAAAAGGAGAAGAAATAGTAAAGGAAAAACTAAAAGAAGCTAAAGAACAACTAGAAAAATATAAGCTTTCAAAAGAATTATCAGAAATAAAGAATTTGAAAAAATGGGCAATAGTATTTGTAAATGATAAATGCTATGCAAATGAAGAAATATAAGCTTTATTTTTTAAATGGACTGTCGCATAAAAAATTTTATAGTGAGATATAGTATATTAGAATTTTGATAGAGAACTATATATTGCTATTAATATTTCTTGAGGTGATAGTCCTTTTTAGCTTAAGAAATATTAAGTTATTGAAATTTTTCTTTCAAATAAAAAATTATTCAGAAATTATTGACAAAAATTTAAAAATAGTATATATTAATTAACAACATTAAATATATACTATGTTAAATAAAAAGGGAGTGACTAAAGTGGGCGACAATGTTTTTAAGATAACACCTAAAATAGAAGAGTTATCACAATTGTGCAGGGAAGATGATTTAATTAATCCTGAGCTTTATCAAAAATTTGATGTAAAAAGAGGGCTTCGTGATATTAATGGAAAAGGGGTTCTTGCAGGTCTTACTAATATTTCAGATGTACATGCAAAAGACATAATTGATGGAAAGGAAGTTCCATGTCCAGGACAGCTTTATTATAGAGGATATAATGTTAAAGACTTAGTTAGTGGATTTATAAAAGAAAAAAGATTTGGCTTTGAAGAAACAACATATCTTTTATTATTTGGAGAGCTTCCTTCAGAAAGTGAATTAAAAGAATTTGATGAAATACTTAAAGAAAAAAGAACATTGCCTTCAAATTTTGTAAGAGATGTTATAATGAAGGCACCTAGTAAGGATATGATGAATACTTTATCTAGAGCAGTTTTAACCTTATATTCTTATGATGATAAAGCAGATGATACATCAATTCCAAATGTTTTAAGACAAAGCCTTAACTTAATAAGTGAATTTCCAATGCTTGCAGTATATAGCTATCAAGCTTATAATCACAGTATTAATGGAGGAAGTTTATACATTCATGCACCATCTTTAGAGCTTTCAACAGCAGAAAATATCCTTCGTATGCTTAGACCAGACAAACAATATACAGAGCTTGAAGCAAAAATATTAGACATAGCACTAGTACTTCATATGGAACATGGAGGAGGAAATAATTCTACATTTACAACTCATGTAGTTACCTCTAGTGGTACAGATACTTATTCTGCAATAGCAGCTGCCTTATGCTCATTAAAAGGACCTAAACATGGAGGTGCTAATATAAAAGTTGTTAGAATGTTTGAGGACTTAAAGAGCAAGGTTCATGACTGGGAAGATGAAGATGAAGTATCAAACTATTTAAGAAGAATACTTAAGAAAGAAGAATTTGACAAAAAAGGATTAATTTATGGAATGGGTCATGCTGTTTATTCTATTTCAGACCCAAGAGCAGAAATATTTAAGGGCTTTGTAGAAAAGCTTGCTGATGAAAAAAATCGTACAAAAGAATTCCAATTATATTCATTAGTAGAACGCTTAGCACCTAAGATAATTGGAGAAGAAAGACACATATATAAAGGCGTAAATGCTAATGTTGATTTTTATAGCGGATTAGTATATAGTATGCTTGACTTACCAATAGAATTATATACACCAATGTTTGCAACTGCTCGTATAGTAGGCTGGAGTGCTCATAGAATAGAAGAATTAATTAATGTAGATAAAATAATAAGACCAGCATATAAGCCAGTAGCAGAAAATAGAGAATATACAAAACTAAGGGATAGATAATTAAAAAGATGGGGGATACACTAATGGTCGAAGATAGTGAAGAATTAATAAAACTTTTTTATGAATCAATTAATAAAATGAGAAGTACAATTATAAAATTTCAACCTATGAAGGAAATTTCCATGGGAGAATACACTTTGCTAAAGGCCATAAAGAATAATGGAGGAAATGAATTTAGAATAACCTCTTCAGAACTAAGTAACAATTTAAAAACATCTAAGCCTGCTACTTCAAGAATGCTTAATTTAGTAGAGGAAAAAGGGCTTATTGTACGTACTTCAGATAAGGAAGATAGAAGAATAGTATATATAAAACTTACAGAATTAGGAGTTAGTTTATTAAATGAAGAATCAGAAAAATTTAAGGAACTATTTAGAAAAATAAATACAAAAATGGGTAAAGAGGATATGGAGAAATTTATATATACTTCAAGAAAACTATGTAATGTATTGATAGAAACAATGGATGAGTATAACTAAAATATATAACTTAAGAATTAGGGATTGTTTCATAAAGAAATTTTCACTAAATATATAGAAAATAGTTACTATATATTGTGATTAAATTTCTTTATGTTACAGTCCTTTAATTTTATATGTTTAAAGAAAAATATGACTTATAGGTATAATACATATCCCTAAAATTAAGGAAAAAATATAAACAAGATTATATCCATATTTTCTTGACTGAGGGATTAATTCTTGAAAGGCTATATATAGCATAATGCCAGAAACTATTGCAAAAACTATACTTAAAATAAGTTCATTTATAAAAGGTTTTAGAAATAAAAAAGCTAAAAGGCCACCAATAGGTTCTGCAATTCGTTGCATAGTAAATAGGCATAGCAATTGAAATTCCTTCAGGTATATTATGAAGTGCAATAGCACAAGCAATATAAATTCCTAAAGCAGTATCTTCATATCCAGATATAAAGGTAGCAATTCCTTCAGGAAAGTTATGAAGCATAAGGGCAATCATTGAAACAAAGCCAACTCTAAAAAGAGAGGAATCTTTTTTTACTTCTTTATTATCTTCAGGAAGAAACAAATCTATAAGAAAAGCTGAAAGAGCCCCTATTATTATAAATAATAAAGTTAAAATTTCTCCTTTAAAGTTTCCTTTATATTTAATAAAAACCTTCTCAGCAGAGGGATATAAATCAGTAAAGGATATTGTAATCATAACACCAGCAGAAAAGGCTAAGGCAAATGTGATTAATCTTTTATTATCAGACTTTGAAAAAAACACAATAAAAGCACCTATAACTGTTGATAAGCCAGCTAAAAATGAAAGAAGAAGAGGGATGATACATTGTTTATCTAACATATATTAAGCTCCTATAAAATATTATATTATAAGTGTATTTTGAATTTGAAAAAAAATACAAAGCTTGAAAATTAAAAAATACTTGATTTTATTAAAAATTAAGCATATAATACCAATAAGAAAATATTATATTGTAATGATAGAGGCGCAGGGTTCAAGAGTAAATATTATGGAGGTAAGCACAGTGAAGTAATATGAAAGGGGAAACTGCCGAAGTGATAAATTCTATGCTTTAAAAATTTATTGCTGGGCTTGTATAAAATATATACAAGACTGTCACATTTTTGTGGAGAGCTATCTAAGAAATTTTTTATTTATGCAATGACGCATGATATTAAATAGCCTTGGATTTAGCCAGGGCTTTTATTTTATTCTTTAGTAAATTATATTAATTGAATAATTATGAATAACTTGCCAAGTTAATAATAAAGCTTTTTTATTTGTATAAAGAATAAATTTAGTATATAATCTTTTTTATAAATAGCACATTGCAATAAAAATATTTTTAAATAATAAATTTAACAGGGGGAATTAAAAAATGGCAAAGAAGTTAAGAGTAGGTGTACTTGGAGCTACAGGATTTGTTGGTCAAAGATTAGTTACATTATTAACAGACCATCCTTATTTTGATGTTACAGTATTAGCTGCAAGTGAAAGAAGTTCAGGAAAGACTTATGAGGAAGCAATAGGTGGAAAGTGGAAACTAACTACAGCTATGCCTGAATGGACTAAGAAAATGGTAGTAAAAAACCTACACAATATTGATGAAATAAAGGAAGAAGTTGACTTTGTATTCTGTGCAGTAAACATGGATAAGAAGGAAATTCAAAAGATAGAAGAAGACTATGCAAAGGCAGAAGTTCCAGTTGTATCAAATAACTCAGCTCACAGAATGACTAAAGACGTTCCAGTTATAATACCAGAAATAAATGATGCACACTTAAAGGTTATAGATTCTCAAAAGAAGAGATTAGGAACTAAGAAAGGATTTATAGCAACTAAGCCAAACTGTTCAATTCAAAGCTATGTGCCACCAATAACTGCATTACTAGAATTTGAACCAACAGAAATATTAGTTACAACAATGCAAGCAATTTCAGGTGCTGGAAAGACATTTAAGGATTGGCCAGAAATGCAAGATAATGTTATCCCATATATAGGTGGAGAAGAAGAAAAGAGTGAAGTTGAACCACTAAAGGTTTGGGGACACGTTGAAGAAGATGAAATCAAGCTTGTAGAAGGAATCAAGATTTCAGCTCAATGTATGAGAGTTGCAGTAACTGATGGACATATGGCAACTGTAGCTATAAACTTTAAGAAAAAGCCAACTAAGGAACAAATCTTAAAGGCATGGAAGGAATTCTCTGGAAAGCCTCAAGAATTAGAATTACCACATGCACCAAAGCAATTCATAACTTATTGTGAAGAAGACAACAGACCACAAACTCACACAGACAGAGAAGTTGAAGGCGGAATGGGAGTAACTGTTGGTAGATTAAGAGAAGATAATATATTCCAATACAAGTTTGTTGGATTATCACACAACACATTAAGAGGAGCAGCTGGTGGAGCTGTACTAATGGCTGAACTTCTTTATAGAGAAGGATATTTATATTAGAATATTAAAATATTAAAAATGAGGAGCTGTCGCATAAAGAATTTTAATCACCATGTATAGTACATTTTATATGACTAAAATGCTATATATGGTGTGAAAATTTGCTAGTGCGACAGCTTCTTATTTTTTTGATTAAATATTATTGACTATAAATAGCTAATAATATAAAATATAGAAAAAGATTTGTTATATTATAGTAGAAATTGAATTATTAAATAAAATTATAATATAATAACTATTATAAAGGGGATTTTATGTTTAATAACAAGGATGAAAATTTTACTAAAAGGGCTGAAGAAAGACTTAATAATTTTAAAGAGGAATTTACTGAATTTGAAGAAGAACTATTATTTTCTGAAAATATTGAAGCAATATTAAAATATATAGAATACTTAAAAGAAAATAAAAATTTCATGTCATTATCATATGCAATAAGGAAATTTTTATGTGAGAGATATGGAACTTTTATTGAAAATAAATATTATTTTGAATTAAAAGATATAAGAAAAAATGTAAAAAAATTTTATGTTAATGATTTTAATAATGATGATGAAATTTCTGAGGAAGATTTAAATTCTTATAGTAAAATCATAAGAATAATTTCAGATGTCAATGAAGTTAAAATAAAAAAACAAGTAGCAGAAAAATATTTATTAGGAAGTAGTATTTCTAGAGAAGGTATGTTTAAGCTTGGTTTTGCTCTTAATATGAATAATGAGGATATGATTATATTTTTTTATAAAGTTCTTTCTCAAAATGCTTATAATTTTAGAAATAAAAAAGAAATTGTATATTATTTTTGCCAAAGCAATGAAGAATTTAATAATTTCAATATAGCAAATCAGTTATTAAAAGAATATGAGAGTAGTAATATTAATAAGATAAAAAGCAGTAAGGAAAACTATACAGACTTTGTTTTAGATACTCTTCCTAAAATAAAATCAAAAAATGAACTTTTTGATTTTTTAAGGGAAAATGAAGATGAATTTAATGAAATAAGTAAATCATCCTATAATAGATTTTTAGTGCTTTATGAGGAAGTAAAGAAAGTTTTAAAGGAGCATAAAGAGATTTGTAAAAATAATAAAATAATTTACATGGAAAAAGATATTAAAAATCCAGAGCAGATGGCAAGAGTAATGCTTGAAGGGATTATACCAAGAGAAAAGGATTTTATAAAAAGAAGTAGTAGTGTTATAAAGGATGTTGTAGTAAATATTCCTTTAGCAGATAGAATAAGAAATTTGTTAGATAAAAAAGTTCCTGTGGAAAGAAAAGATATAATATTTTTTAAGTTCTTTTTATTTAATTGTGAGATGGGTAAAAGATTTAAAGAAGTTGAGGCAACTTTAGAAAAAAGATTTAAAAAAAATGAGATTACTAATGAGGAGAAGGAAAAAAGAATATGGCAGGCTTTTCAAAAAAGTAATCTTCAAGATTTTTGTTTTGAGGTTAATGATGAGCTTAATAATTTAGGAATGCTTCCAATATATCCAGGTAACAAGTTTGAAAGTCTTATTATTACAAGCTTCTTTTTTGATGAACCCTATAGCTTTTTTGGGGAAGTAATAAATAATTCCTTTGAAGAAATATATAAAGAATATTTATGTAACTAAGAAATTTTTAAGTTGTAATTTATAGAGGAGGTTTTTTTGTGGCAATAAAAAGAATACCATTAAAAAATAATGATATTATAATATTATTTAAAGAAAACCCAGATGAAATTTTAAAAAATAAAGATAAAGCATTAAAAGAAAAAGTTTATTTTAAAATAAAAAAATTTATAGGAGAAGGTGGAAGTTCATTAGTTTATGAGGTGGAAAAAGAAGATGGCACTATAGGAAGACTTAAGGAATTTTATCCTATAAATTATGATGTTAAAAGAATAGAAAGTGGTTTTTTAGAATTTAATGAAAAAAATTCATATGTTCAATATAAAAATAAATTTATAGAAGGTTTTGAAATGCAAAAAAAGCTTTATAAAAAAAACTTATCTGCTATAAATAATATGCCCTCTTATAGTGAGCTTTTTTATGGTAATAATACTTTATATATTTTTATGTCTTATGATTATGGATTTTGCTATAATACAATAAAAAATAAAAGATTAAAGGATATTTTAAATGTTTCTCTTGCAACAGCAAGGGCATTAAAAAAATATCATGAGGTAGGACTTCTTCATTTAGATATTAAAGCAGAAAATGTTTTTGTTCTTTATGATACAAAGGAAATGATAAAGCTTTTTGATTTTGATACAGTAGTTGAAAAAAATTCTTTAATACATAATCATGAACTTTTTTATTCAAAAAATACTTCTGCTCCAGAAATTTTAAGAAAAGCTTTTCATATAATAGATGAAAGAGCTGATTTTTATTCATTAGGTGATATGGTGTTTTTTGATATATTAGGAAGATATCCTGACATAGATGATAGAAGAGTATTCAAAAGTTTTAACTTTAATAAAGAGGACAAGCTATTTGAAAATATTCCACCTAAATTTTTTATTTTATTATCAAATTTTTTTAATAAAACATTGTCTGTTAATCCTTATAAAAGATATAAAAATGATGATGAAATAATAAATGCCTTAAAAGAGCTTAGAGATATTTCTTACACTAAAAAGCCTTATCTTATAGATGGTCCTAGATGGAAGCCTTCTAAAAGTACTATAGGAAGAAAAGAAGAAGTAAGGGAAATTTATGAAAGACTTGAAAAAAACAATATAGTTTTTATATATGCAGAGGGTGGAATAGGAAAAACTGAACTTTCAAAGCTTTATGGAGAGGTTTATAAGGAAAATTACCATACAATTATTTATAAAGAATTTAATAATTCAATTAAAGAAACCTTATTAGGAATTTATTTTGGAAATCTAGATGATGAAAAAAATGGATACTCTATAGAAGAGCTTTATTATATAAAACTTAACAATCTTTTAAAAGTAGATAGTAAAACCTTATTGATTATTGATAATTTTAATAGTGATGAAGTCAAGGGACTTAAGGAGTTATTAAATCCTATGAAAGATAGAATAAAAATAATATTTACCACACGAAATTTTATTAAATCATATGAAGATTATTATTTAAAGCTTAATGAGCTTAGTGAAGAGGAATGTATTGAATTGTTTTTTAAATATAATCCTTCAAATAATAAAGAAATTTATGAAAATGATGTTAAAGAGCTATTAAAGCTTATAAATTATAATACTCTTCTTATAAAGCTTGTAGCTTCATCTTTAGAAGAGGGATTAAATCAACCTTCATATATGATTAAGAATTTAAAAAATGCAAGCTTAAAGGATGTAAAGGTTAAGGTTCATCATGAATCAAAAAGTGAAGAATATAAAACAATATTTTCTCATTTATGTGCTATTTTTGATATAGATAGTCTTAAAAAGAAGAATATGAGAAAAGAAAGATATATTATGTGTAATATGGCATTTATTTCTTTAGAGGGAATAGATAAGAAGGTATTTTTAAACTATATAGAAAACAAAGAATTTAAAGATATAGTTAATGAATTAAATAGTCTTATAAGAAAAAATTGGATACAAGAAAGTGAAGAAAAGAAAATTTCTCTTCATCCTATAATTTCAGACTTAATTTATGAGGTTTTTGGCTATGATGAAAAAATATGTGGGAAACTTATTAAATCAATGATAAAGATTTTCAATAATGAATTGTCTTATAAGGAGATGGAGGAGAATACCAGAAGATTAGAATTTGTAGAAAGCAGAATAAACAAAAGTAAATCAAAGCTATCTTTAGAACTATATTGTACTCTTGGTATTAATTTTAATAAAGAGGGACAATATAAAAAGTCATCAAGATATCTAAAAAAGGCTTTAAATATAAGTATGAAGAAAAATGATATAGAAAAAACTGCACTTATTTATGATAATATAGGACTTAATTATTATTCACAAGGAAATAGTTATGATGCCTTAAAATATTTAAATAAAGGTCTTGAGATAAAAAAGAAAAATTATGGAGAAAATCATATAAAAACAGCTCCAAGCTACAATAATATAGGGCTTGTCTATAAAGATATGGAGAAGTATAAAAAAGCATTAGATAATTTATTTAAATCTATAAAGATAAGAGAAAAACACTATAAGTTAAAAAATAAAAGAATTTCATATAATAAAAGTCTTAAGGAAATAGCATCAACTTATAATAATGTTGCTCTTGTTTATAAAAATCTAGGAAATTATAAAAAATCATTAAAATATATGTTTAAATGCTTAAATATTAGAAAAAAGATAAATGATGAAAACTTAGCACTATCTTATAATAATATTGCAGGGATATATATGTATTTAAAGGATTACAAGAGTGCAATAAAATATTGTAGTATTGGTAAAGAGCTTAGCCATGAAGATAAATTTACTTATTCTTTAATATGTAATAATATAGGAAAAATGTACAAAGAAGAAAAAGACTTCAATAAAGCATTAGAATTTTGTATGGAAGGATTAAGTGTAAGGCTTGAGGAATATGGTGAGAAAAATTTACTAACTGCTGAAAGTTATATTTCTATAGGCGAGATTTACTATTCTCTTAAAGATTATGAAAAAGCTTTAGATTTTTTTGAGAAAGCATTAGAAATAGAAAAGGAACATGAAAAATCTACAATAGTCTCAGAATTAAATGAAAATATAAGAAATATATATAATAAGCAAATAAATTAAAAGAAATAAAATGCATTAAATAAATTTAATAAAAACTATTTACAAATCACCTCAATTAAGTTAATCTAGTCGTAGGAGGTGATTTTTTTATGAAATCAAAAGAAGTGTTAGCATTATTGAGAGTAACTAGACCTACACTAACTAAATATGTTAAAGATGGAACTATTAAAGCTACTTTGCTTCCTAATGGTCAATATGATTATGATGATGAG
>CACZYK010000065.1 GCA_902785295.1 uncultured Clostridium sp. | reverse complement strand
GATTGCTCCATCCATTTGTGCTGCTCCTGTTATCATGTTCTTAACGTAGTCAGCGTGTCCTGGACAGTCAACGTGTGCATAGTGTCTGTTGTCTGTTTCATATTCAACGTGAGATGTGTTGATTGTGATTCCTCTTTCTTTTTCTTCTGGTGCTTTATCTATTGATGCATAGTCAAAAGCTTGAGCATATCCCTTGTTTGCTAATACTGTTGTGATTGCTGCTGTTAATGTTGTCTTACCGTGGTCTACGTGTCCTATTGTTCCAATGTTTACGTGTGGCTTATTTCTTTCAAATTTTTCCTTTGCCATTATTAAATCCTCCTTAATTCTTTAATAAACTCTGCCTAGCGTTTAGTATTTTCTTTTATATTGGAGCTCACGATCGGGATTGAACCGACGACCTCCGCCTTACCAAGGCGACGCTCTGCCGACTGAGCTACGTGAGCACTCATATATTGACTTTTTTCTCAATATACCAATTATAAAGTTTACTATCAATTATTTTATTTGTCAATAAAAATTTAGTTACTTTCTATTTAAGCATTTTTCTAATTTTCTCTTTACTCTTTGAAGAGCATTATCTATAGATTTTTCATGTCTATCTAAATCAGAAGCTATTTCTTGATATGATTTTCCATCTAGATAAGATGTTAATACTTCTAGTTCCAATTCTGAAAGAACTTTTGCAATTTCTTCTTCTATAAATTTTAGTTGTTCTTGGCTTATTATTAGTTCTTCTGGATCTGAAATTGCTATACTTGACAAAACATCTATTAATGTTCTATCTGATTCATCTTCATAAATTGGTTTATTCAATGACACATAAGTATTTAATGGTATATGCTTTTGTCTAGTAGCAGTTTTAATAGCAGTAATTATCTGTCTTGTAACACATATTTCAGCAAAAGCTTTAAATGAAGTAAATTTATCAGGTTTAAAATCTCTTATAGCTTTATAAAAACCTATCATCCCTTCTTGATATATATCCTCTTTATCTGCACCAATCAAAAAGTATGATTTTGCTTTTGACTTTACAAAATTTTCATACTTAGTTATAAGATATTCCTGTGCTCTATTATTACCCTTTTGAGCTTCTGATACAACTTCTTCATCAGATTTATCTTTAAATTCTATGTAATTTTCATCTGAATAATCATTGCTATACAACTGCTTGCCCTCCGAAATTAAACTAATGTATATCCTTTATTATACATTGTAGAATATTTTAGTCAAACCTTTTCATTTACTTCTTCGAATTTCTTCTAATTTTTTAAGAATATCATTATTTATATTATCCTGAAGATGATTTTTATTGTGTATTTTATCTGGTTTATTTTCATCTCTTATAGTTTTTTCCATTAACTTTATTTCATTATAAAATTCAATAGATGATATTCTAATAGCCCCTCTTTGAAAAATAGTTTGTTGTTCTAACCCATCAGATGTAACAACATAAACTTCATATCTTCTTCCAATTTCATGTACTCTTCTTTCTATGTAACTATCTGCTGTTTCACCATCTTTAGTAAACACTATTTCTAAATTTTTATTTATAATATCAGTTTTTTCAGTACTTCCATTAACTTTATATGCATCAAAAACTATTATTATCTTACACTCATTAAAAACTGCATATGTATGCATTTTATCTATTAGTTTTTTTCTAACTCCATCAAAATCTTCATCTTTATTAATTTTTAAATCTGGCCAGCTATTTATAACATTATATCCATCAACAAATAGTATCTTCAAAAATATCCCTCTTCTTTATTTTAATCGTCCTTTTAAAACTTCATACATCATTATACCACCTGCTACTGAAGCATTTAAAGAGTTTATTTTCCCCACCATTGGAATCTTAACTAATTTGTCACATTTTTTTAGTGTAAGCTTAGCAATGCCTCTTCCTTCACTTCCTATTATTAATGCACATGGTCCAGAAAAATCTACTTCATAGCTATATTCATCTCCTGCAATATCAGCACCATACACCCATATACCTTGCTCTTTAAGTTCATCTATAGTCGAATTTAAATTTGTTACCTTTGCCACTTTTACATGTTCAATTGCACCCACAGATGCTTTATATACAGTTGTTGTTATTCCAACATTTCTTCTTTTAGGAATTATAATTCCATGCACTCCACAAAGCTCTGCTGTTCTTATTATTGAACCTAAGTTATGTGGGTCTTCAATTTCATCTAATATAACTATAAAAGGTGCTTCTCCTTTATCTTTTGCATATTCAATTATTTCAGATACCTCACAATATTTATATGGAGTTACTAATGCTACCACTCCTTGATGTACAGCTCCCCCACTTAAAGAATCTAATTTCTTTTTATCAACTTCTTTTATAACTAACTTTTTTTCTTTAGCTAACTTTTTTATTGCATTTATAGAGCCTTCTGTTTGTCCTGCTGTTATATATAATGCCTCTATTGTTCTATTTCCTTTTATAGCTTCCATAACAGCATTTCTTCCTGCTATTATATCTTCTCTTTCTTCAATTTGATTTCTTGCTTTTACTTCAGAAAACTTTTTACCTTCAGTATTTTTTTTATCTTTTTGTATATTTTTTTTGCTTGATTCTCTATTACTCATTTATAACCTCCAAACATCTATTTAAAACATATTCTAAGCGTTCCTTATCCCCACTTAAATATAAATATCCTACTAATGCTTCAAAGCCTGTTGCTGCTCTATAATCCCTTACATCTGCATTTTTAGGAACTGTTGGTGACTTTGCATTTCTTCCTCTTTTGTATATATATAATTCTTCTTCTGAAAGTTCATTTTCTAATACGTGCATTATATCAGATTGACCTTTTGCTTTTACAAATGGTATAGCTTCTTTATGAATTTTATGTGCTGATAAATTTGTATTTGAAGATAAAATATAAGTTCTTATAAAAACTTCATAAACTGCATCTCCTATTAGTGCTAATTGAAGTGGATTTAATCTTTTAGCCTCTTCTTTTGTAAATTCCCTTACTCTAAAATCTTCTAACATGCCCTCTCCTTTAAAAAAGGCTGCAAAACTGCAGCCTATACTATCTCTTTTAATTAACCTTTTTCCATCTTACACCTTGTGGTGTATCTTCAAGTACTATACCTCTTGCTTTTAAATCATCTCTTATTTTATCTGCCTCAGCAAAATTCTTTTCTTTTCTAGCCTTTTGTCTAGCTTCTATTAAAGCTTCAATTTCATCTTCTAAGCTTCCTTTAGTTGATTTTTGTAATATTCCAAGAGGTGCTCCTAATTCCCTAAGAACTCCTAATGCTTTAGATACAACCTCTTTAGATGAATTTACATTTAAATTTGTATTTAAATCTTTAGATAATTCAAATAACACAGTAATTGCATCTGCTGTATTAAAATCATCATCCATTTTTTGAATATATTTTTCTCTGTATTTATTTAAAGAATCTATATAATCTTTTTCTTCTTCATTCATATTTTCTCTAGATACTTCATCTATAAGATTTTCTAAATTTCCTATGGTATTATATAATCTTTCTACTGAAGCCTTAGCAGAATCTAATAATTCTTTGCTAAAGTTTATTTGTGTTCTATAATGTGCAGATAACATAAAGAATCTTATTACATCTGAGTCATATTCTTTTAAAACATCTCTTGCAGTAAAGAAATTATTTAATGACTTAGACATTTTTTGTTTATCTACCATCACATAAGCTGAATGAAGCCAGTAATTTGCAAATGGTTTTCCTGTTAATGCTTCACTTTGTGCAATTTCATTTTCATGATGAGGAAACTCTAAATCCATTCCTCCAGCATGAATATCTATAGTATCTCCAAGTAATTTTTTTGCCATGCATGAACATTCTATATGCCATCCTGGTCTTCCCATTCCCCAAGGGCACTTCCATGCAGGTTCTCCTGGCTTTTGTGCCTTCCATATTGCAAAATCCATAGGGTCTTCTTTTCTTTCATCTAAACTAACTCTTTGACTAGCACCTACTTGAAGCTCTTCAATATTCTTTCCAGATAATTTTCCATAGCCATCAAACTTTTTTGTTCTAAAATAAACATCTCCATCAACTTCATAAGCATATCCTTTTTCTATAAGAGCTGATACAAATTCTATAATATCATCAATATACTCAGTTGCTCTTGGATTTACTGTTGCTCTTTCTATATTAAGAGCATCTGCATCAGTATAGTATTCTTTAATATATTTATTTCCAACTTCCTTTACTGTTATATTTTCTTCATTTGCTCTTTTTATCATTTTATCATCAATATCAGTAAAGTTTTGAATAAATTTTACTTTATAGCCTCTGTACTCAAGATATCTTCTTACAGTATCAAAAACTATAAATGTTCTTCCATTACCTATATGAAAAAAATTGTATACTGTTGGACCACATACATACATCTTAACTTCGCCAGGTACTAAGGGTACAAATTCTTCTTTTTTTCTAGTAAGAGTATTATACAGTTTCATTATTATACCTCCTAAATTATTTTATTTTTAGGTTATTTTTTTCAAATTCAGCCTTTACTCTGTCATAAACTTCTTCTATTTTTATAACTTCATTATCTCCGTCAGCTCTTAGTTTAAATTCTACTTCTCCTTCACTAATTTTCTTACCTACTGTAATTCTCATTGGTATTCCCATTATTTCAGAGTCTTTAAACTTAACACCAGCTCTTTCGTTTCTATCATCTAATAATACTTCTACACCCATATCTTGAAGCTTATTATAAATTTCTTCTGCTATCTTCATTTGTTCAGCATCTTTTATATTTACAGGTACTACTGAAACATGATATGGTGCTACTGATAATGGCCATATAATTCCATTTTCATCATTATGTTGTTCAATTATTGAAGCTAAAGTTCTTGTTACACCTATTCCATAACATCCCATTAAGAATGGCTGTTCTTTACCATTTTCATCTATAAAATTAGCTTTCATTGCTTTAGAATATTTTGTTCCAAGCTTAAAGATATGACCTACTTCTGTTCCTCTAGAAATAGTTACTTCTCCTCCACACTCTGGACACTTTTCTCCAGCAGTTACATTTCTAAAGTCTCCTACTTTTCCTTCAAAATCTCTTCCATAGTTTACATTTTCTAAATGGAATCCTGTTTCGTTAGCTCCAACAATAAAATTATACATCATTGTTACTTCTTCATCTACTAATAATTCATCTACTTTAATTCCTATTGGACCTGCAAAACCTGTTTTAGCTGAAGTTGCATTAAATACTTCTTCTGGAGATGCCATTTCAAAGCTTATTGCTCCACCTAAAGCATTTGTTACTTTAACTTCATTAACTTCTCTATCTCCTCTAACCATTACAGCAACAATTTTTCCATCAACATTAAATATTAATGTTTTTACTAATTTCTTTTCTGTAGTATTGAAGAATTTAACTAAGTCCTCTATTGTTTTAACATCTGGAGTTTCTACCTTTTTAACTTCTTTTAATTCTTCTTTTTCAGCTTTTTCTGGAGTTGAAGGTGCTTTTTCTATGTTAGCTGCATAATTACAACAGCTACAGAAAACAACATCATCTTCACCAACTTCAGATTTAACCATAAATTCTGCTGAATTTGAACCACCAATTGCACCTGAATCTGCTGCAACACATTTAGCATCTAATCCACATCTATTAAATATTCTTACATATGTATCATGCATTTTATCATATGATGCATCTAATCCTGCTTGGTCTTTATCAAAGCTATATGCATCCTTCATAACAAACTCTCTACTTCTCATAACACCAAATCTTGGTCTTCTTTCATCTCTATACTTAGTTTGTATTTGATATAAATTTACTGGTAGTTGCTTATATGACTTAATTTCATTTCTAGCTATATCTGTAAATACTTCTTCATGAGTTGGTCCAAGACAGAAATCTCTATTATTTCTATCTTTTAATCTAAACATTTCATCTCCATATACATCCCATCTTCCAGACTCTTGCCATAATTCAGCTGGAAGTACAGCAGATGCTAAAAATTCTTGAGCTCCTGCTTTATTCATTTCTTCTCTTATTATATTTTCTACATTTTTTAAAGCTTTTAGTCCTAAAGGCATATAATTATATATTCCTGAAGCCATTTTTCTCATCATTCCTGCTCTTAGCATAAGCTTATGACTTGCTATTTCTGCCTCTGCTGGAACTTCTCTTAATGTTAGGACTAACATATTTGACATTTTCATAATAATTCTTCCTCCATTTTTTGCATAAAATATTTATTTTATAATTTATGTAATTTCACATATTACAAAGCTTTTCTATGTATAAAAAAATTCACCCTATAAATAGGGCGAATTTTAGTCGCGGTACCACCTAAATTTGTTCTCTATTAATGATAACGGTGTTAAACCGATAGTTTTTGCCTATTGCTCAGAAGCTGGTTCAAAATCTATTGGAAATTTTACAGCCTTGAATTTCCTCTCTGAAAAGCGATTTTTACTATTCTTCGTCATTGCTTTTTTCTTAGTTTTTTGTAATTTTTATTATATCTTTTTAATAAAATCATGTCAATATAGATAATCTCTTAAACTAAGTATTCACAAAGTATTAAATCTTCTGGAGTAGTAATTTTTATATTAGTATAATCTCCTTCGTAAAGATAAACTTTATAACCACATTTTTCTACCACCATTGTATCATCAGTTACAGTTATATTATCTTTTTTGATTCTTTCATGACACTTAATTATAATATCTTTTTTAAATACTTGAGGTGTTTGAATCGCCACAAGACTTTCTCTTTTAGGGGTTTCTTTAGAAAAAGAAAATTCATCTTTAACTTTTATTGTATCCTTTGGAGTTACTCCTGGAGCTGCTGCCCCATATTTAATAGCATTTTTTATACCTTCTGATATTATTCTTTCTGATACAAATGGTCTTGCACCATCATGAATTAATACTATATCTGAATTTTCAACAGACTTTAATCCATTGTAAACTGAGTCTTGACGTTCTTTTCCACCCTCAACTATTTTATCAATTTTTAATGAATATTTTTCTAAGACTTCTTTTTTACAATATTCTATTTCATCTTTAGGCAAAACTAAAATTATTTCGTCTATAAGTTTGCATTCAGTAAATTTTTTAATAGTATAGTAAATTATAGGCTTATCTTTAACAAGTATAAATTGCTTGCTTATATCTTTACCCATTCTTTTACCTTTTCCACCTGCTAATATTATTGCAGAAACCATACCTTTCCTCCTTTAAGCCTCTTTAGTTTTTGCAAATATCATTCTTCCAGCTGCTGTTTGAAGCACAGAAGTAACTACTACTGTTATTATATTTCCAACATACTTTTTTCCATCTTCAATAACAATCATAGTTCCATCATCTAAGTAGCCTACTCCTTGACTAGTTTCTTTTCCATCCTTTACAACTTCAACTTCCATTTCTTCCCCTGATACTACCACAGGCTTAATAGCATTTGAAAGTTCATTAATATTTAATACTGGTACTCCCTGAACCTCTGCAACCTTATTTAAATTATAATCATTTGTTATTACTTTTCCATTTAAAGTTTGAGTAAGCTTTAATAACTTACTATCAACCTCTGCTATATCTGGAAAATCTCCTTCCCATATTTGTGTTTCAACTGGTAGTTCCTTTTGAATTTTATTTAAAATATCTAGTCCTCTTCTTCCTCTAATTCTTTTTAAACTATCTGAAGAATCAGATATATGTCTTAACTCATCTAAAACAAAATTAGGAATTATAAGAGTTCCTTCAATAAATCCTGTTTCACAAATATCTAAAATCCTTCCATCTATTATTACTGATGTATCAAGAATTTTTGGACAAGCTTTATTATTGTTTTTTGACTTTTTTTCTTTTATATTAGTATTCTTTCTAATATTTATTAATAAGTTATTTATATCATCTCGTCTTTTTATCATTATATTCATTCCCATGTATGCAGCAATTATATTTATAAAGACTACCACTAAAGGACCTAAATACTTGTTAAAACTTATTAATGGCTTTGTTGCTAATCCAATTATAGCTAATGATACTAACGCTCCTATAGCCCCATATATTATTTCACTTATCGTTAATTTTTGTATATTTTTTTCTGTGTAATCAATGGTTTTTATAATTCCTTTATATAATTTAGGAGAAATAATATAAAATATTATACCAAATAATAAACAAAAGAAAATAATTACTGCTACTGAAACCACACTAGATGATAGTTGTTTTATATTTTTAACTTCAGGAAGCTTTACTATTGCCACTCCAATTATATATCCCATTGTAATACCTATTATTGCAAATATACTTTTTAATATTTTTTTTAACATCATTTCACCTCCCTTAAAATTATACCCTTTTTTATCAAAGTCAATTCTATATATTAAGCATTAAGAATATATTTTATTATAACATATAAGCTTAAATTTGTTCTCCCCCTATGAATTTACATTATTATTGTTTATTATACAAAGTATAAAATAATAAATATTAAGAATGTAAAGCTTTTATTGACATTAACAATAGTTTAAAACTATAATTATTTTAATACCATTGTTAATAGGCAGAAAGGAGTTTTTATTATGAAGGATGTTATTTTCGATAATTTTCAGGAATCTGTAAATCATTCATTATTACGACATAGAAGTATTCTTGATATCTTAACTAAATATTCAGAATCAAATGCTAGGGTAAACAGAGCTATTGCTAAAGCTGTTACTAGCTGTGGCTGTATAAAAATTAATGCAAGTAAACAACAAATGTCTGAAGATGATTCAATAGACAATCTATGTAATTGTTTAAATAGTCATGTAGAGGGTAAAATATGTGATAACTGTCGTGAAGTTATTGAAAGAGAGATGGGAAATAACTTATTCTATCTTACTTCACTTTGTAATGCACTTGATATAAGTCTTTATGATATTCTTCTTAAAGAAAATGATAAAATTGATACTTTAGGTAAATTTACTTTTAGATAAAAAAGGCAACATGAATATATTATTTCGTGCAAGTTTATCAACTAATATAAATTTCTATAAAATAAAGAAGCTGTGGCATAAAATTATATAAACATAATATAAAGTGGTTTTAAAAATATTTTATTATTATGCTTGTATTTGTTTGTGCAACAACTTCTTTATTTCTTTTATTACTATCTATCACTATAATCATTTTGAAGAAATATTTGATCTCTTATTCTTTTCAATCCATTTTTTATAGCTTTAGCTCTTGTTTCTCCAATTCCTTCAACAGCATCTAAGGATTCAATATCAGCTTCTACTATGTTATTAAAATTATTAAAATGTTTAACTAAATTTTCAATAACAGTAGATGGAAGCCTTGGAACTTTACTTAACATTCTATAACCCTTTGGAGTTACAAAAGTATCTACAACTGATGTGCCAGAATATCCTATAGTCTTAGCTATAGTGTCTAAATCTAATAATTCTGCTTGAGATAATCTTTGAATATCTTTATATATTTCATTTGCTTTAGCTTTTTTATTTTTATAATCTTTTATTATTAAAACTCCATCTCTTTCTACATGTCTAACAAGTTCATCTAACTGCATAGAAATAAGTCTTCCTTCATTTCCAAGTTCTAATATATAAATATTAATTTCCTCAACAATTCTCATAACCATTTCTGTTCTTTGAATTGCAGTAGCTACATCTAAAACTGTTGCTATCTCTTGAAATTCTAAAGAATTTAAGTTTTCTATGACTCTTCCCAAAACTGCCACATATTTTTCCAAAGTTTGAATTGCTTGATTTGCTTTTCCTAATATTACACTTGTATCTCTTAAAACATACTTTATATCACCTTTATATACAGTTATAATATTTCTTCTTTGTGATATTGCAACAACTACTTTATCTGTTTGTTTTGCTACCCTTTGAGCAGTTCTGTGCCTTGTTCCAGTTTCAAAAGTAGGTGTAGATGTATTTGGCACTAATTGAGTATTAGCACATACTATTCTTTTTAAATCTTCACTTAATACTATAGCTCCATCCATTTTTGCTAGTTCATAAATATACGCAGGTGTATATTCTGAATTAATTAAAAATCCCCCATCAACTACACCCATCACCTTTTCGCTATCACCTAGCACAATTAATCCACCAGTCTTAGCTCTTAATATATTTTCAAGTCCTTCTCTTAAAGCTGTTCCAGGACACATAGATTTTAATATCTTTTTCAATTCTAAGTCTTTTTCTATTCTCATAAATTCACCCACCCTTAAAATATTTTATTTATAACTTCTCTTAAATTATTAACCCCTATAACCCTTATTCCTTTATTATTTATCTTCTCTAAATTTCTATATGGCATAATTACATATTCAAATCCCATTTTTTCAGCTTCATTTACAAGCCTATCAACAGCATTAATAGGTCTTATTTCTCCTGTAAGTCCAACCTCTCCTATTATCATAACCTTAGGTAAAGAAATCCTCTTACTCTTCATGCTAGATAATAATGCTATCGCTAATCCTAAATCTGCTGTAGTTCCTTCTATGTTTAATCCACCAACCACATTTACATATACATCTTGATTAAAAAATAAAATTCTTAGTTTTTTCTCTAAAACAGCTAATATTAAACTCAATCTTTGATTATCTATACCTATTGCTGTTCTTCTAGGCATCACAGCTTTTGTCTCACTTACTAAAGCCTGTATTTCAACTAAAATAGGCCTTGTTCCTTCCATTATTCCAATTACAACAGAGCCTTCTTGATTAAAATTAGTATCCTCTAAAAATATTCTTGATGGATCATAAATTTCCTTTAAGCCATTTTCTCTCATTTCAAAAACTCCTATTTCACTAGTAGTTCCAAAACGATTTTTTATAGTTCTAAGAATTCTAAAATCTTCTGTTCTTTCTCCTTCAAAATATAATACAGTATCTACCATATGTTCTAAAACTCTTGGTCCAGCTAATTCTCCTTGCTTAGTTACATGTGCAACTATAAAAAAAGATATATTTTCATCTTTTCCAATTCTCATAATATGATTAGAACATTCTCTTACCTGAGATACACTTCCTGGAGCTGATGTCACTCCTTCTTTGTATATAGTTTGTATTGAGTCTATTATTACAAATACAGGTTTTAACTGTTCAATATAAACCTGAACTGCATCTAGATTATTCTCTGAAACTATATATAAATCATTAGCATCTACATTAAGTCTATCTCCTCTAATTTTAATCTGTTCCTCAGATTCTTCTCCTGATACATAAAGTACTTTTCCATATTTTTTTGCTATATTATTTGCAGTTTGTAATAATAAGGTTGATTTTCCTATTCCCGGGTCACCTGATATTAAAGTTAGTGAGCCTTTTACTAAGCCTCCTCCTAAAACTCTATCAAGTTCAACTATATCAGTCTTCATTCTCTGCTTTTCTCCAGACTTTATAGTACCTATACTTTTAGGTGCATTTTCTGGAAGCATTGTTTTCATAACTCTGTTTCTCACAGATTCTGTATTATTATCCTTTATTTCTTCAACGAATGAGTTCCACGAATTACAAGAAGGACATTTACCAAGCCATCTAGGTGACTCATAGCCACACTGTTGGCATGTACCATAAAGCACCTCTTTTATATGTATATTTATTCTATGTTTTATAATATCATAAAGTATTAATATTTCTCAATAAATAGTTATATATCTTTGAATATCACTCCTCTGTTTTGCAAATAATAGAAAAGGCAGAGTGAATATTTTTTATTCTTCCAACCTACTAACTCCAAGTTAAGACAAAAAATTAAATTTTTATTATGAGGTGATTTTCATGTCAAATTATTCAAAATTAGATACTAACAAAATTGAAGAAAAAAATATTTTTGCACCGAATCTTTTTGCACCGAATCTTTCTTCAACATTTCTTAATACTTATCCAATATATGATAATTTAATAATAAATGCTAATTTAGAAAATAATCAAAAAATATACCCTTTAAAGAATTTAATGTATCTGAAGATATGGATGCAAGAGAAGAAATGATACTAAAATCTAAACAAAGAGGTGTTCCAGTATTAGATATAAATGGAACAATAATTATAGGATTTGATAAAAATGCTATTGATAGAGCTTTAGCTAAATAATCAATTTCTTATTCAATTAAAAAGTGTGAAATTATTACTTTATGTTGACCTTAATAAAATTCAAGGCAATGTAAAGTAATAAATCACACATATTTTAAAGTTAACTATACTGTTTCTTTTTCAACCTTTTTAAAATCTAGCTGATCTTTTTTCACAGTAACAGTTATTCTATCTCCTATTCTTAAATGACCTTTTAGTAATTCTTCACTTAATTTATCTTCTACTTCTTTTGTAATAATTCTTCTTAAAGGACGAGCTCCATAATTCTCATCAATACCCTTTTCTAATAAGAATTCTTTACATTTTTCATTAAAATCTATATTAACACTATTATTCTTTAACCTATCAGAAGTTGATTTTAACATTAATCCTACGATAGATAACATATCATCTTTGTTAAGCTTTCTAAATACTATTGTATCATCAATTCTATTTAAAAACTCTGGTCTAAAGTTTCTCTTAAGTTCTTCCATAATATTTTCTTTCATCTTTTCATATTCAGTATTTTCATTTGATTCAAAAGTAAATCCCATAGTTTTTTGCTTTTTAATAGTGTGAGCACCTATGTTAGATGTCATTATTATTATTGTATTTTTAAAGTCAACCAATTTTCCTTTTGAATCTGTAAGCCTTCCATCTTCCATAATTTGAAGAAGTATATTGAATACATCTGGGTGTGCTTTTTCTATTTCATCTAACAAAACTATTGAATAAGGTTTTCTTCTAACAGCTTCTGTTAACTGACCACCATCATCATGACCTATATATCCTGGAGGAGCTCCTATTAATCTTGATACTGAATGTTTTTCCATATATTCAGACATATCTATTCTTATTATATTCTTTTCATCAGAAAACATGGCTTCTGCAAGTGCTTTGCATAATTCTGTTTTTCCAACTCCTGTTGGTCCTAAGAATATAAAGCTTCCTATTGGTCTCTTTGGGTCTCTAAGACCAACTCTAGCCCTTCTAATAGCTTTTGATAAAGCAGATATTGCCTCTTCTTGACCAATTACTCTCTTGTGAAGAATTTTTTCAAGATTTAATAATCTTTCACTTTCTTTTTCAGTAAGCTTTTCTACTGGAATTTTAGTCCAACCAGAAACTACCTTAGCTATCTCATCTGGAGTTACAATTAGTTTGTTTAAGTCTCTATCCTCTAACCAAGCTCTCTTCATCTCTTTCTTTTCTGTTCTAAGCTTTATTTCTTCATCTCTTAATTCTGCTGCTGTTTCAAAATCTTCAGAATCAATAGCATTTTCTTTTTTATCTACTATTTTTTGTATTTTTACATCAATTTCTTTTATTGATGAAGGAGTAACTAGATTTTCTATACGAAGTTTTGCTGAAGCTTCGTCAATTAAATCTATTGCTTTATCTGGCATAAATCTATCTGTTATATATCTATCAGATAAATCTACTGCTGATTGTAAGCTTTCATCAAGTATTTTCACATTATGATGCTCTTCATATTTTTCTCTTAATCCTTTTAAAATTTCTAATGTTTCTTCTTTATTTGGTTCTCCTACCATTATTGGTTGAAATCTTCTTTCTAATGCTGTATCTTTTTCAATGTATTTCTTATACTCATTAATTGTTGTTGCACCAATACATTGAACCTCTCCTCTTGCTAATGCTGGCTTTAATATATTTGCAGCATCAATAGCTCCTTCTGCTCCACCCGCTCCAATAATAGTATGAATTTCATCAATAAAAATTATTATATTCTTATCTTTTTTTATTTCTGAAATAGCTTTTTTTAATCTATCCTCAAATTCTCCTCTATACTTAGCTCCAGCTACCATAGCACTTAAATCTAAGGATAAAACTCTTTTATTTTTTAAGTTTTCTGGTACATTTCCCTCTATAATATTTTGGGCTAATCCTTCTACAACAGCTGTTTTTCCAACACCAGGCTCACCTATTAAGCAAGGATTATTCTTTATTCTTCTACATAATATTTCTAATATTCTTCTATTTTCTACTTCTCTTCCTATTACAGGGTCTAGCTTTCCTTCTCTAGCTTCATTAGTTAAATCTGTACTATATTGAACTAATATACCATCATCTTCTTCTCCTATTTCCATTTCTCCCTTACTTTCATCATCACTTCTATTTTCTAGATATTCCACTAAGCTTTTTTCTATTTTCTTAAAATCTATATTTAATTTAGATAAAATAGTGTATGCTACACTATCATTTTCTTTTATTAATGCTAGTAATAAATGTTCTGGAGAGGCATATTTATGATTAAATCTACTTGCTTCTACAAAACTCTCATCAAATAATTTTTTAGTTCTTGGAGTAAGTAATAATTCACCATTTGGCATAGTTTCATCACCATAGCCTAAATATTCTTCTACTAAATCCCTTACATCTTTAAATTCTATGTTAAATTTAGCTATGGTTTTTTTTGCATAACCTCCTTCTAACATTATTCCAAGCAATATATGTTCCGTTCCTATATATCCATGCTTAAAATTTTGGGATTCCTTTTGTGCTCCCATAATTACAGTTTGAGCTCGTTCAGTAAATCTTCCATAAGCCATATATAATCCCTCCTAACAATTAAAATTTATATTACATTTGATACAATCATAGCTCTTTCAATTTCTATTTTTCTTTTGCTTAATCGTCCTCCAAATCTTTTTTGTATAATGGAATCTCTTGTTTCTATGATAAGCCTATATAATAAATCCTTATCCATTTCTATTAAAGACATTTCAACTCCAAACATAACATTTGATAATAAATCTAAAACTTCTGTTGAATTTAAAATTCTTGCTCCTTTTAAAATTCCATAGGACCTAAATATTTTATCTTCAATTTCATACTTATGTTGAACTTGGAGAACTTCTCTCTGCTTTCTTTCTTCAAGAACCACATTAAATATTACTTTCTCTAAAACCTCTAAAATATCCTCCTCTGAAACTCCTAAAGTTTTTTTATTAGAAATTTCATATAAATTTCCATAAGATTTTTCTTTATCTTTGTAAACTGCTTTTGTGCTTATTCCTTGTTCTTCCAATATGTTTATTAAATGATTTATTTTTTTATTTATAGTTATTGCTGGAAGATGAACTATAACAGATGCTTCTAACCCTGTACCTATATTATTTAAATCTGTAGTTAAATAACCATACTTAGGATGAAAAGCATAAGAATAATGTTTTTCTATAATATCATCTATTGTATCTGCAAACTTGTATGCTTTTTTCAAACTAAATCCACTAGAAATATATTGTATTTTTAAATTATCCTCTTCATTCATAAGGATTGATAAACTTTCATCTTCATTAAGGATAACTCCACCTTTT
>CACZYK010000064.1:1033-16413 GCA_902785295.1 uncultured Clostridium sp. | reverse complement strand
CATCAATAAATGAAATTTTTAAAACATTAAAATTAGCTTAGAACCCCACTTTCTACCTAACTGTAAAATTTTGTAATTAAAAACGCACTATTATAGTTTCATACTAAAATTATCTAAAAAAAGACTACTACACTTTTAGTGCAATAGTCTTTTTATAAATTTTTATTCTAAGCTAGTATATCCCATTAGCTTTTTATCTACTTCTCTTGCAACTTCTCTTCCTTCTTTAATTGCCCATACAACTAAAGATTGACCTCTGTGCATATCTCCAGTAACAAATACATTTTCTACTGAAGTCTCATATTTTCCTGGTTCTGTTAATACATTTGTACGTTCATTAACTTCAACATTAAATGCTTTTGTAACATAACTTTGGCTTCCTAAAAATCCTGCTGCTATAAGAACTAAATCTGCTTCAATTTCATATTCAGAACCTTCAACTTCTGCCATATACATTCTTCCTGTTTCTTCATTTTTCTTACTTTGAAGTTTTACAAGTTTAATCTTTTTTAATTCTCCTGCTTCATTAGCTATGAATTCTTTTACTGTTGTCTGATATATTCTAGGGTCATGTCCAAATACAGCTATGGCTTCTTCTTGACCATAATCTGTCTTGCACACTCTTGGCCATTGTGGCCATGGATTATTTTCTGCACGACAGTCTGGAAGCTTTGGCATCATTTCTAATTGAGTAACTGAAGCTGCACCATGTCTTATTGATGTTCCAACACAGTCATTACCTGTATCTCCTCCACCTATTATAACAACTTTTTTATCTTTTGCAGATATAAAGTTTCCATCTTGTAAATTTGAATTTAGAAGGCTCTTTGTTGTAGATTTTAAGAAATCTACTGCAAAATATATTCCCTTAGCTTCTCTTCCTGGAACATTTATATCTCTTGGATTAGAAGCACCACAAGCTAAAATTACGCTATCATATTCTCTCATAAGCTTTGAAGCCTTATAGTTTGTGCCTATATCTGCATTAGTTATAAACTTAACTCCTTCTTCTTTCATTATATTGATTTTTCTATCAATAATATGTTTTTCAAGCTTCATATTTGGAATACCATACATTAAAAGTCCACCTACACGGTCTTCTCTTTCATATACAGTTACTTCATGTCCTCTTTTATTTAATTGGTCTGCTGCTGCAAGGCCTGAAGGACCAGAACCTACTATAGCAATTTTTTTGCCAGTTCTAACCTTTGGAGGTTGTGGCTTTATTAATCCCTTTGCATAAGCATTTTCTATAATTCCTCTTTCATTTTCTTTAGTAGAAACAGCCTTTCCATTAAGACCACATGTACATGCTGCTTCACAAAGTGCAGGACATACTCTTGATGTGAATTCTGGGAAATTACTTGTCTTTAAAAGACGATTTAATGCTTGTTCATCATTTCCTGTATATACCAAATCATTCCATTCTGGTATTAGGTTATGAAGAGGGCAGCCTGTACCTGCCCCATTTAATATCATACCTGATTGACAAAAAGGTACTCCACAATCCATGCAACGAGCTCCTTGAACTCTTCTCTTTTCAGCTGGCATTAATTCATGGAACTCATTGAAGTTTTTAATTCTTTCTAATGGTTCTACTGCTGGACTATCTTCACGTTCATATTCTAAAAAACCTGTTGGTTTTCCCATATTTTCCTACCTCCTACTTTCTTGTATTAGCATAGAATGCTTCAATTTGTGCTTGTTCTGAGCTTAAGCCCTTTTCTTCCATTTGAACAATAGCATTAAGCATACGCTTATAATCATGTGGTATTATTTTCTTAAACTTAGGTAGGTACTCTCCAAAGTTATCTAGTATTTCTTTACCTTTCTTTGAGTTTGTACGTTCAACATGTTCTTCTATTAATTCCTTAAGCTCTAAGACATCATATTTTGATGTTACAGCTTCTAAAGAAACAAGAGTTTTATTTAATCTTGTATACAAATCTCTATCTTCATCAAGAACATAAGCTATACCACCACTCATACCAGCAGCAAAGTTTTTACCAGTCTTACCTAGTATTACAACTCTTCCTCCTGTCATGTATTCACAACCATGTTCTCCAACACCTTCAACAACAGCAGTTGCACCTGAGTTTCTAACACAGAATCTTTCACCTGCAACTCCATTTATAAATGCCTTACCACTTGTAGCACCATATAAAGCAACATTACCTATTATAATATTTTCATCTTCTTTAAATTTAACATTAGATTGAGGATATACAACTAAATTACCACCTGATAATCCCTTACCAAAGTAATCATTACTATCTCCAACAAGTTCTAAAGTTAATCCCTTAGGAATGAAGGCACCAAAGCTTTGTCCTCCACTACCATGACATTTAACAGTAAATGTATCATCATCTAAAGTATTATAATATTTTTTAGTTATCTCAGAACCTAATATAGTTCCTAAAGTTCTATCAATATTTGTAACATCTATTTCAACTTTTCTCTTTTGCTTATTTTGTATTGCAGATTTTAATTTCTTAAGAAGTACTTTTTCATCTACAGTTTCTTCAAGTTTAAAATCATAAACTTGTTTATTATTATAGTGAATGCTATAGTCTTCTCCTGCAAATGGATTATTTAATATCTTTGATAAATCTACTTTACTAGCATTTCCTTCAATATCTGTTCTTTGTCTTAATAAATCAGTTCTTCCTACTAATTCATCAACTGTTCTAACTCCAAGTTTTGCCATATATTCTCTTAATTCTTCTGCAATAAATCTCATAAAGTTTATTACATATTCTGGCTTACCTTTAAATCTCTTTCTAAGTTCTGGATTTTGAGTAGCTATACCCACAGGGCATGTATCTAAGTTACAAACTCTCATCATTACACATCCTAAAGTAACAAGTGGTGCTGTTGCAAATCCAAATTCTTCTGCTCCTAAAAGTGCAGCAATAGCAACATCACGTCCACTCATAAGCTTACCATCAGTTTCAATAATAACCTTATTTCTTAATCCATTCATTATTAATGTTTGATGAGTTTCTGCTAAGCCAAGCTCCCATGGAAGTCCTGCATTATAAATAGAGTTTCTTGGAGCCGCTCCTGTTCCTCCATCATAACCAGAAACTAAAATTACTTGAGCTCCTGCTTTAGCAACACCAGCAGCTACTGTACCAACACCAGCTTCTGAAACTAATTTTACTGAAATTCTTGCATCTTTATTTGCATTTTTACAGTCATAAATTAATTGAGCTAAATCTTCTATTGAGTAAATATCATGATGTGGTGGTGGTGATATTAAACCTACTCCTGGAGTTGAGTGTCTAGTTTTAGCTATCCATGGATATACCTTTCCTGCTGGAAGTTGTCCACCTTCACCTGGTTTTGCTCCTTGTGCCATTTTAATTTGTATTTCTTTAGCACTTGTAAGATATTTTGAAGTAACTCCAAATCTTCCTGATGCAACTTGCTTAATAGCAGAACATCTATTAAGTCCATCTGGTCCAACAGTTAATCTGTCTAAATCTTCTCCACCTTCACCACTATTTGATTTACCATGAATAGTGTTCATAGCAATAGCTAATGTTTCATGAGCTTCCTTTGAAATAGAACCATAACTCATAGCACCTGTTTTAAATCTCTTTACAATAGAGTCAACACTTTCTACTTGTTCTATTGGTATTCCTTCTTCTGGATAATTAAATTCTAATAATCCTCTTAAATTCATAGGAGTTGTTTCTCTATTAACTGATGCTGTATATTCTTTAAATAATTCATAATCTCCAGTTCTAGTAGATTGTTGTAAAAGATGAATTGTTTTTGGATTATATAAATGTTCTTCCTTTCCACTTCTAAACTTATGGCTTCCAACACTATCTAATGTTAAATCAACCTTAAGTTCTAGTGGGTCAAAAGCTGATGAATGTAAGTAATCAACATCATCTTCTATATCCTTTAAGCTTACTCCTTCTATTCTGCTTACTGTATTTGTGAAGTATTTATTTATTACATCTGAATTTATACCAATTGCTTCAAATATTTGAGAGCCTTGATAACTTTGAATTGTAGATATACCCATCTTAGAAGCTATTTTTACAATTCCATGAAGCACTGCATCATTATAGTCATTTACTGCAGCATAATAATCTTTATCTAACATGTTATTATCTATTAATTGCTTAATGCTATCTTGTGCTAAATAAGGATTGATTGCACATGCACCATAACCTAAAAGTGTTGCAAAGTGATGTACTTCTCTTGGTTCTCCACTTTCAAGTATCATAGCTACAGCTGTTCTTTTCTTAGTTTTAACTAAGTGTTGTTGAAGAGCTGATACAGCTAATAATGAAGGAATTGCAACGTGGTTTTCATCTACTCCACGGTCAGATAATATTAATATATTAGCCCCATCTCTATAAGCTCTATCTGCTTCTACAAATAAATGTTCAATTGCTCTTTCTAAACTTGTATTTTTATAGTAAAGCATTGGAATAACTCTTACTTTAAATCCTTCAACATCCATATTTTTTATTTTTAATAAATCTGTACTAGTAAGTATTGGATTATTAATCTTTAATACTCTACAGTTTTCTGGACATTCTTCTAATAAGTTTCCATCTTCTCCAATATATACTGAAGTTGAAGTAACTATTTCTTCTCTTATTGCATCTATTGGTGGATTTGTTACTTGAGCAAATAATTGCTTAAAGTAATTAAATAATGGTTGATGCATCTTTGAAAGCACTGGTATTGGACTATCTATACCCATTGCAGCAACTGACTCTGCTCCATTTTTAGCCATTGGAAGTATAGAAGTTTTAAAATCTTCATAAGTATATCCAAATGCTTTTTGAAGTCTTGCTCTTTCTTCTTTAGAATATTCTTGTACCTTTTTATTAGGTATTTTTAAATCCTTAAGTCTTAAAAGATTATTGTCTAACCATTCACCATAAGGTTGTCTTGTAGCATAACGTTCTTTTAATACATCATCATCTATAAGCTCACCTTTAACAGTATCTACAAGAAGCATTTTTCCTGGTCTTAATCTATCCTTTAAAACTATCTTTGCTGGGTCTATATCTAAAACTCCAACTTCTGATGAAAGTATTAAATAATCATCATCAGTTATATAGTAACGAGAAGGTCTAAGTCCATTTCTATCAAGAACTGCTCCCATTACATCTCCATCACTAAATAATATTGAAGCTGGTCCATCCCATGGTTCCATCATAGTTGCATAATATTGATAGAAATCCTTCTTAGTTTGGCTTATATTATTTTCTTCACTCCATGGTTCTGGAATTGTAATCATAACTGCAAGAGGTAATTCCATTCCACTCATTACTAAGAACTCTAATGTATTATCAAGCATTGCAGAGTCTGAACCTTCTGAGTTTATTACTGGTAAAACTTTGTGCATTTCATCTTTTAAATATTCTGATGACATAGTTTCTTCTCTAGCAAGCATTTTATCAGCATTTCCACGAATAGTATTAATTTCACCATTATGTACCATAAATCTGTTTGGATGTGCCCTTTGCCAACTAGGATTTGTATTAGTTGAGAAACGTGAATGAACCATTGCTATAGCTGATTCATAATCTGGACTTTGTAAATCCTTAAAGAATAAACGTAATTGTCCAACTAAAAACATTCCTTTATATACTATTGTACGGCTTGATAAAGAAACTACATAAGTATTATCATTACTTTGTTCAAAAACTCTACGAGCTATATAAAGTTTTCTATCAAAATCTAATCCTTGCTTAACATTTTTAGGTCTCTTTACAAATCCTTGCATTATGTATGGCATGCAATCAATTGCTTTGCTTCCTAAAACTGAAGGGTCTGTTGGAACTTCTCTCCAGCCTAAAAATTCTAAGCCTTCCTTTTCCACTATTATTTCAAACATTTTTTTTGCTTGATTTCTTTTTAATTCATCTTGTGGGAAAAAGAACATTCCTATTCCATAATCTCTTTCATTACCTAAAAAAATGCCGAGAGATTCAACTGCTTTAACGAAGAATTTATGTGATATCTGTAATAGAATACCTACTCCGTCTCCAGTCTTTCCCTCGGCATCTTTGCCGGCTCTATGTTCTAAATTTTCAACAATCTTTAATGCGTTTGCTACGGTCTCATGAGTTTTAATACCCTTTATATTGACTATAGCTCCTATACCACAATTATCATGCTCAAACTGTGGACTATACATTCCTAAAGCGCCATTGCTTTCTAAATTATTATTCTGATTCATAAGCATTTAGTCCTTTCTTTGTTTTTTAATTTTAACTTATTTAAAATATACATTATTTTTTATCATATGTAAATAGTTTTTTTTCATTATTTAAGTTTTTTGAGAAAAAACTTTGTTTTATTAAAAAAAGCGCTATAAAATATTTTTATTTTAAGGAGAACTCTTATATATAATGTATTAAAAAAATAGAGAACAAAATATTATTTTACTTTTCTGCCCTGTTATTCTAAGTTAAGACTTAAAATTTATATATAATTGTATATTTTGGTTTTTTATTATGATTTTTTTAGTTTATATTACATATTATGGTTAAATTTCCATAAGAATTTATTAAAAACCCTCTTTATATCCTTGATTTGCTATTAATTTTGTAGTATCCTTTTATTTATAAGAGTGTTAAATTTCACTCAAATTAAATATTAAATATGGAGGGAGGAAGGTCAAGAAAGACCCAAATAATGAAGAAAAAATTTATATCTATGGTCCTTATAGGAGTTATGACCATATCATCACTATTACCAATAGTATCTGTAAATGCAGCACCACAAGAAGTTGAGGATGCTAGAAATAAATATGCTGCAATAGAAGCTAAAATTGCAGAAATAAATGAAAAAATTCAAACATTAGATAGTGAAATGGAAAAGCTAAATAATGAAATAGAAAATAATCAAGCAGAAATTGATAATCTTAATAATCAAATAGAGCTTACTGAAAAAGAAATTGATAAGGTTAAGCAAGATATTGCAGATAAAGAAGATATTCTAGGAGAAAGACTTAGAGAAATATATAAATCTGGTGGAACAACTGATTACATAACCTTAATATTTAGTGCAAAAAGCTTTAGTGATTTAATATCTAGAATAAGTGCTGCTAATAAAGTCGTTCAATTAGATCAAGATATGATTGAAGATGTAAAAAATACAAAGAACTCACTAGATGAAAAAGTAGGCTCTTTAGATGAAAAAGTTTCTGAAACTGAAGCTCTTAATGAAGAAGTTAAAAAGCAATCTGAAGAAGTTGAAGCAAATAAAGCTGAACAAGAAAGTCTTGCAGCTGAAGCTAAGGCTGAACAAGAAAAATTTGATGCTGAATATTTATCTGTTTTAGAATTAGAATTAGTACAAGCTCAAATAGATGTTTGTTATGATTCTAATAGTTCTTATGATGATTTAAATAATGCAATAACTAACTTAAGATTAGTTAGAGATAATCAAATTAAGAGTCCTACTGCAGAAGAAAAAATTAATGAAGCTATTGAATATGCAAAGCCTATTAGAGAAGAAAAGAGAGAAGAGGAAGAAAGAAAAAGAGCTGCTGAAGCAGAAAGACAAGCTCAGTTAGCTAGAGAAGCTGAAGAAAGACAAAACCAAGTTAACAGAGGTGACAGTAGTTCATCATCTAACTCAAGTTCAAATTCTTCTTCAAGTTCAAGCTCAAATTTAGGCTCTTCAAGTTCAAGCTCAAATTCAGGCTCTTCAAGTTCAAACTCAGGTTCTAATTCTTCTGGAGTTACAACAAGTGGAAGTGCTCAAGCAATAGTAAATGAAGCATATAGACATTTAGGAAAAGCTTATGTTTGGGGTGCAAAAGGTCCTGACAACTTTGATTGTTCTGGATTTACATCTTATGTTTATAAAACAGTTACAGGTATATGGATAGGTGGAGATACTTATTCTCAAATAGGTTCTGGTCGTGAGGTATCTTATTCTGAATTACAACCTGGAGATTTAGTATTCCCTCATGCTGGACATGTTGGAATATATATAGGTAATGGACAAATGATTCATGCTCCACAAACTGGTGATGTAGTAAAGGTTGCTCCAGTTTATAAATTCTGGAGAGCAAGAAGAATTTTAAATTAGTTTTTAAAAAAAGACATTCTTAATTTTGAGAATGTCTTTTTTTATTACTAGGAAATTGTATCTGCCTTTGTTACAACACTTCTTCCTCTCCAACTTCCTTTTTTCCATCTTATAAATACTACAATTCCTCTTATACATTCATCCATAGCCATCGCTATCCATATTCCAACAAGACCTAAGCCTAATTTTATACCAAATATATAACTAAATAATACTGAAATTCCCCACATAGAAGCCATTCCTAAGTAAGTTGGAAACTTTATATCTCCTGCCGCTCTCATGCTATTTATTATTACTAAATTTGTTGAACGTCCAATTTCTAATATAATTCCAATAAACATAACTTTAGAACCTAAATTTAATATTTCTGGATTTCTTGTGAAAATTCTAAGAGCATATGGACTTATAAAATACATTAATGTTGCAATACTTACAGAAATAAATATAGCAGACTTTAATGTTTTTAAAACTCTTCTATAAGCTCCATCTTCATTTCCTGCTCCAACACAATGTCCAGTAATAATTTGTGTAGCTTGAGCTACTGATACTGAATAAAGGTAACAGAAATTACTTAAAAGTGATGAATATACCTTTGCATTTACTGCAACTAATCCTAAAACATTAACAAAGGACATAATAAATAATTGTGATATACTATATGAAATACTTTCTCCCGCTGTTGGTATTCCTATTTTTAAAAGTTTCTTTAAAGTGTTCATTGGAAAAGGTTTTAAATACTTTAAGGAAATTGTTCCATCAATATGTTTAATAAAAAAGTAAATTGCTATAATAACTGCTATAAATCTACTAAATACACTTGAAATAGCTACTCCTGTTACTCCTAAATCTAAAAAACTTAAAGGTCCATATAAAAATATGTAATTTCCTATAATATTTATTATATTTACTGAAAGAGAAATATACATTCCTACCTTAGTTAACCCATTACTTCTAAAAATTTGAGCAAATACATTAAAAAGTGCCTGTAAAAATATAAATCCACCCAAAATTTTCATATAGCTTGTAGCATCTGGCAAAAGCTCTGCTGGAACTTTCATAATTTTAAATATAATAGAACTAAATAAAAATATTATTAAACTTACAATACCACTTATAACTAAATTAAAGAAAATTGAAACTGTATATATTTCACTAATTTTATCTTTTAGCTTTGCTCCTAAATATTGTGCTACAACTACTCCTGAAGCACTTGCTATTATGCTAAAAGCTAATGTAAGAAAGTATAATATTTGATTTGCATTCCCTATCCCTCCAACTGCTGTTTCTGAATAATTACTAAGCATAAGTGAATCAATATTTCCTATAAGCATAGCAAGAAGAGATTCAATAAATATAGGCCAAGTTAAATGAAATAAAGATGTTTTTTCATTTATTTTTAATTCTTTTTCTTTCATAAATTAATCCTCCATTTTAATGTTTTTTAAATTTTTTCTATATTCTTTTGGTGTTAAATTAAATTTCTTTTTAAATATTTTATTAAAATAGGAAATATTATTAACTCCAACTTTAATAGCTATCTCCATTATTGACATATCAGTAGTTTCTAGTAAATTAGTTGCTATATTAAGTCTATATTCATTAATATAATCAACACAAGTCATACCCATGTACTTTTTAAAAAACCTCATAAAATAATGCTCACTAAAATTGACAACGTTTGCTAAATCTTTAATTGATATTGGATTCATATAATTTATTTTTATATATTCTAAAATAGCTTTAATATCATTAGTTGTATCATCTTTTATTTTTGTTGAACAAGCATGTATTTCAAAACATTCTTTAAAAAGTATATAAAAAAGCTCAAATAAATAGCTTTTTAATTGAAGTTCAAAAAATTCATTTTTTTCTTCATAGCATAAAAACAATTTATCAATGCAATTTTTTATATTTTTATATCCTTTATCACTAGGCTTTAGTATGGTAGGATAAGAAACTTTATTATCTAAAAAAGGAGTAAAATATTTTATTGAACAAGCATCTGTAACATTACTATTTAACATGCTTAAATCAAACATTATAGTTTTAGATGCCATTTTTTCATTTTCATATTGCTTAAATGAATGTAATGTACAAGGCTTTAATATTACTATATCTCCCTCTTCTACAACATACTCTTTAAGATTAATATTAACTATATACTTTCCTTTAATAATCTTAATAAATTCCATCTCATCATGCCAATGCATTGGAAATATAGAAAAACAATTTGGAATAAAAGTATCATATTTTATAAATGGTAATAAAAAATTTCCATGTTTTTTATTTTCTTTTAATTTTCTAAAATCACTTTCCATAATTTTTGACCTCCTTTTTTGATATATACTTTAAAAGTTATTATTGTATTATTTATTTTCTATAATAATATTATAATAATTGTTCTAAGAGCATTATAATATTATTATTTTCTTTTATCAATAATACAAAATGAGCTATTTATAACACAAAAATAACCATAGCTTATAAAAACTATGGTTATTTTTTGTACTATTGTCCTAACTCTTAATGCTACTATCAGAGCAAGAGAAATAATTTCTACTACTTATTTTTTTCTCTCATTTCAATTAATTTATCATACTGCTTGTACATATATTGTACTCCATTTTCTAATATATAATAATGTCTTATGTAAGGCACTAATAATATTAAGAAAAGTCCTGTTAAAATTATTATCATTAAGCTTGTATTAATTAAAGCATATAAAAGAACAATTAGTGTCATAATTGCAAAAACTGCTGTTACAATTAAATGAATTAATCTTTCATGCTGAAAAAATGAAATTTGAATTAAATGCTCTTTTATTTTTTCTTCATAATTAATATTTTCTTTTTCAAGAAGTTCATCCATATATTTTATGTAGTTTCTTAATCTCTCTGCCATTTTTATTCTCCTTTATTTTTTTATATATTAATTAGTTTGTAAAAGTTTTTATAATATTATTTATTAACATTTTAAACATATATTTATATTAAATACAACCTCTGGATAAATTTCATTACAATAAAAAGAGTACTACAGTTAACTTTATAAAGTAACAAATGTAATACTCTTTTATTAATTAAAACTTATAAAATTATTCTTCTATTTTGTAGTTCTTTTCATCATTGTTGTCCCAATAATTATAACCATTTACTCCATAATATAAAACAAATTCAAAGTTTTCTTTTTTATCATCTTCTATAGAAAAATACTTGTCCCATATTTGAAGTCTATCAGAACTTAATTGTTCCATATCATAACCTTGTGAGCAGTAGTACATACCTTCTTCTTTATAAGTATTCCAACCATCAAAAGTGTACCTAATTTTTACATCTTTTTCATAAGCAAAGTCTTTAAGCAAAGCAACTATCTTATATTCTGTTCCATTTTTAGTTATAGAATATAATTTTATAGCTTTTTCTCTTATTATATTTATATATTTTAGTGGTTCTGTTTCTTTACAAGGAGTAACTTCTAAAGCTTCTTCTTTTATTTCTTCTTGTGCTTTTAATTCTTTATTTTGATCATTTTTTTCTTCTAAATTGCTTTCAAAAGTTTCTTCTATAGTAACCTCTTCATCACTAGTAACTTTTGTCTCTATTTTTTCTTCAATATTAAGCTCTAAAACCTCATTTTTTTTCTCAATGTTTTCTTCATTTAATTTAACATTTTCTTTTAAATCAGCAACTTCTTCAGCCTTTATAGCTTCTAAATCAGTACTAGCAGTTACTGCCACTTCATTTTTAATCTCTTCAGCCTTTATTGATTCCTTTCTTGGTTGAGATTTTTTTTTATTTACATTTCTTCTTCTTACTCATTCTTAAACACCTCTCATTAATCGAAATAAAATCTGTATTCTAGCCTACATAAATTTTAACATTTTTGTTTTTAAACCTCAAGTAACTTATTATTAAATTGTAAGCTTTTCTAATTCTTCTAAGATTTATGTTTATTTTATTGTATAATATTTCCTAATGAGATTATTTTTCATAATATTTTCTCCTCCATTTTAAATTTCTAACTTTTTAAGATAGGCTTTTTTTGATAACATGAAAAATATGCCTATTATTCCCCATTGAATTGTTAAAATCAATATTTTATATATAATTTTTATATTGTCATTAAAAGCATCTTTAGTTATAGAAAGTATAAAAGAAGTTATTATATATATGAAAAAATAAAGTATTGATGACTTTAAATTTTTTATAGTTAAAAATTTTTTATTATGACTTTCACTAAATATTCCTAAAATATTAAAAAAGGTTAGCATAGTTATCATTGATAGAAACATACTTAAAACTTCACTAAAACTTATGTGATTTTTAAATATAGTATTTATGACTATCCCTAATATTAAAAGATATATTATAGCTATAAGATTTCTTATTAATACAGTTATAAATTTTGCCTTTAAAAAGCTTCCCCTTAAATAATAAAATTCTCTATATTGTAATTCTTGTGAAATAGATAAATCATCTAAAAAAATGTCTTGCATTCCTATAGGAATAATCATTAAAAAAATTATACTATATAAGTCTTTTATATCTATAATAAAAATCATAAAAAACATAAGAATTGTTACTATAACTAAATAAATATTAAGTAAAAAAACTTCATTTTTAAATATTGCTTTTATAAGTTTACTTAATTTCATAAAATATTTCACTTCCTTTTATCTACACATTATTTACTTTAACAAAAACATAATCCCTTTCATCAATAGTTTTACTAATTTTATTTTCTAAAATAAACAAACCTATTAAAAACAATACTGATAATAGTAGTATTACTATTATAAAATTAATATTTTTATTATATATGCCAAAGATACTAGCAGTAACTATGAAATATGTTAAAAAAACAATTATTATTGAAGAAATCTTATGTGCAAGATATGTTGTGTTTATTATTGTAATTATTTTAAATAAGAAAATAAATATTGCTAAAAATGCTAAAACTCTTATTATATTTTCTAGAAACCAGTTTATATTTATAAAAAATTTATAAGAATGAAGATATATATCCCTTATTACTATAAAAATCTCAGCAAATATAGAAAGCTTAATACAAAATCTTATCATAAGTTTTCTTTTTATTACAAGATTTTTCTTTCTATTAATATAAAAATTATTTATTTCTACCTCTCCAATTCTATATTCATTGGCTAATATCATTATATAAATTGATATGAAAAGTACTATAATAAATAAAAATATGTTATATATATTTATAAACTTTTTAGGCTTAAAAAGTTCAATTAATGTAAGAAATAATCCTACTATTATAAAATATTTAAGCATAAAACTTTTGAAATTTTCTTTATTCTTTAGCCACTCTTTTACAAAAATTTCTTTTTCATCCATAAATATCACCTACTTTTCTGTTAATGCAATAAAAATATCCTGAAGAGATAATGTTTTTATTGAAATATTATTTTCTTTATACCTATTTAACTCTTCTTTAGTAAAATCATCAAAAACTATCATTTTTTTCTGTCCTCCAAATTGAGAGCTTTTTAAAATATTTTTTCCTTCTAAAATTTTTTCTAATTCTTCTCCTGCTGTAAATTCAAGAACCTTTTTTCTTAAACTTTCTATATCTTCATTAACTAAAAGCTTTTTTTCTCCCATTATTATTACATTTGAAAAAATATTGCTCATTTCTCCTATAAGATGAGTTGATATTATAAATGTTCTTGGATTTTCCATATAATCTTCTAATAAAATTTTATAAAATTTTTTTCTTACAACAGCATCTAATCCTGTATATATTTCATCTAACATGGTTACTTTACATCTTGAAGCAAGACCTATTATTATTGCTACTGCACTTTGCTTTCCTTTTGAAAGATTTTCATATCTATCTTTTTCATTTATTTCAAATTCTTTAAGTAAATTTTCTTTAAAATCCTCATCCCAATTATCATAAAAAATTTTTCCTAATTTAAATATATCCTTTACCTTTTTTCCTCTAAAAGCTTCTGTTTTGTCCTTCATAAAGCATATTTCGCCCAAAACCTTTTCATTTTCAAATGCTTTTTCCCCTAGTACATTAACTTCTCCTTCATTAGGAAGATATCTTGTTGTTATAATATTCATTAAGGTTGTCTTACCAACTCCATTTCTTCCTAAAAGAGCATGTATCTTATCTTTCTCTATATTAAGATTTAAATTTTCAAATACTATCTTCTCCTTAAATTTTTTAGTAACATTTTTTAACTCTACTGCATATTCCATTTTTATTTCTCCCCTATACATTATTTTTCTTGATAATTTAAATGCCTAAATAAAATTAATTTCCTATTTTATCAATCATTTTTTTAACTTCTTCTTTACTTATCCCTAATTTTTTTGCTTCTTTTAAAAGATTTATTAATTGTTCATTTAAAAATTTATTTTTTCTTTTTTCGCATATTAAAGCTTTTGCTCCTTCCGCTACAAACATTCCTATCCCTCTCTTTTTATAAATTATCCCCTCATCCACAAGCATATTTATTCCTTTAAGAGCTGTGGCAGGATTTATATTGTACTCCATTGCAAATTGTGTTTTTGATGGTACTTTATCTCCCTCTTTTAGATGCCCTTCTATTATTTCATCTTCAACCCACTCTGCAATTTGAACAAAAATTGGTACTAAAGAGGTTTCATCTAAATTCATTTTATCCCTCCTCTATTATTTGGTTTAGTAGATTAGTCGAGTAATCTACTAAGCTTTTCTTTAGTATATTCTACTTTAATTCTAATGTCAATATTTTCTTAAAAACTAAATAAAAAAAGTAATATAACATGTTTGTTTAAAAAAAATCAGGATGCTTTAAGTCTCCTTAAAACATCCTATTACTCTTAATCATTAAAATTTATTTAATTATATACTTTATTGTCTTTGTTGCCACTTTTCCTGTACTATCTTTTACATCTACATAAAGGATTTTAGTTCTCCATATTGCTGTATTTGATGTTGAATAATCTTTTATAACTGAGGAATTTCCATTTGCTGTTCCTACTCTAAATCTATACTTTAAGGTTCCTGTTCCTGCTGCTTTTGCTGTTAATGTTATGCTTGTTCCTGCTACTTGTGGTGATGCTTTACTTGTTGTAAATGAACTTATTTTTAGTGCTACTGGTTTATCTTTTACTATATAACTCATTGTCTTTGTTAATACTTTTCCTGTACTATCTTTTACATCCACATAAAGGATTTTGGTTCCTGCATAATTTGCTTTCCATATTGCTGTATTTGATGTTGAATAATCTTTTATAACTGAGGAATTTCCATTTGCTGTTCCTACTCTAAATCTATAC
>CACZYK010000064.1:0-997 GCA_902785295.1 uncultured Clostridium sp. | reverse complement strand
ACTGTTAAGCCTATTTCTGTTCCTGCTACTTGTGGTGATGCTTTACTTGTTGTAAATGAGCTTATTTTTAGTGCCACTGGTTTATCTTTTACTACATAATTCATTGTTTTTGTTACTACTTTTCCTGTACTATCTTTTACATCTACATAAAGAACTTTAGTTCCTGCATAATTTGCTTTCCATGTGGCTATATTTGATGTTGAATAATCTTTTATAACTGAAGAATTTCCATTTGCTATCCCTACTCTAAATCTATATTGTAATGTTCCTTCTCCTGTTGCTCTTGCTGTTAATGTTATGCTTGTGCCTACTACTTGTGGTGATTCCTTATCTGCTATAAAACTTGATATTAAAAGATTCTTATTTGTAGCTTCTTTAAAAGTAATTGAATTCGAGTTTGCATAAGTTTCAGCATAAGAACCCTTTTTTCCATAAATTACAAAGCCACCTGTAACTAAATATGCACAATCTTTAAATGCATAACTTTCTATTGTTTCTACAGTTGAAGGAATTGTTATTGATTTTAAAGAAGAATTATTATAAAATGCATAACTTCCTATTTTCTTTATTGATGAACCTAATGTTACGTTTGTAAGTTTTTTACAATTCTTAAAACAAGAGTATGGTATTTCCTGAACTTTATTTGGAATTGTTACTTTTGTTATATTTGTACTATCAAAAGCATAACTTGGTAAACTTTCCACATTATTCCCTAGTTTTAATGTAGTAAAATTATCACATCCACTAAATACATTATATCCATACATTGATGTACATTCTATAGCATTATAATTTACTGTTGTTAAATTTGCACAATTTTTAAATGCATAATCTCCTATTGATTTTATATTTTCTGGTATTGTTATTGTTTTTAAAGAATAATTATTATTAAATGCACAATCATCTATTTTCTTTATTGATGAATTTAATGTTACACTTGCAAGTTTTGTACAACTTGCAAAACAAGAGTATGGTATTTCCTTAATTTTATTTGGAA
>CACZYK010000063.1 GCA_902785295.1 uncultured Clostridium sp. | reverse complement strand
ACTATGTAGATAAAGACAATGATGTATCAACAGATGTTACAAACCACGGAAACCATGTTGCAGGAATTGCTGCTGCAAATGGACAAGAATATAATGGTGAGGCAGATGTAAATGAATATTCTATAAGAGGAATGGCACCAAATGCTCAAGTTTTAGTTATGAAAGTTTTTAGTACTAGAGATAGCAATAATTTTTTAGATTGTTGTATTGAAGCTTTAGAAGATGCTGTAGAACTTAATGTAGATGTAGTAAATATGAGTTTTGGAAGGCTTTCTGATACTCAAAATGAAAATTCTCTTTGGAGAAAAGCACTTGATAAAGCAACAGAAAAAGGAGTTGTTATTGTAAATTCTGCAGGTAATGATTCTGTGTCAACTTCAGAGTTATTTTCAGATGATTTAAATAATCCATATGGAATTAAAGATACAGCAACTCTTGATTATATATCAGATAATACAATAACTGTTGCTTCTGCAGAAAACGAATATGATATTCCTTCAAATTATTTAAGATTTGTTTCAACTAAAGGAACTGAGATATCAACAAAGTTTATGAATTATACAGAAGATGGAACAAGTTCAGATTTTACTTCTGATTTAGATTTTTTTAAAGAAGAAAATGAATTTTGTTATTGTTATGAAGGAAAAGATGAGCAACTAAATGATATAGAGAACAAGGTAGTATTTATAAATTCTTCTGATATTGATAATCGAACAAATACTTTAACAAATATCTATGATACTGTTTCTAGAAAGGGAGGAAAAGCATTAGTATTAGTGCAATCTTCAAATTCTATGATGACATATTTTCATGATTCTACAATTATAATGCCATTAATTACCATTGGACCTAATAAAGGAAAAATGTTTATTTCAAGTATTGAAAATGGAGACAATAAATTTAAGTTAGAGGGAAGTAATGGATTAGTAGAAAGAAAAAATGGTGGAGATATTAATAATTTCTCTTCATGGGGTCCAACACCAAATTTTGAACTTAAACCTGAAATATCAGCACCAGGAGGAGATATATACTCAACACTTGGAAATGGAGAACATGGTTCAATGAGTGGAACATCAATGTCATCTCCAAGTGTAGCAGGAGCAGTTATGCTTTTGAAAGAAGGAATAGCAGAAAAAAACATAAACTTATCAGGAATTGACCTTACCAAGTATATAAAAATAGCTTTAATGAATACTGCAGAGCCATCAATAAATGATGATAATATACCATTTTCTCCAAGACAACAGGGAGCTGGTATGATGAAGGTAGAAAAAGCAATAAAAAATAATGTAACTGCAGTAAATGAAGATGGAAATGCTTATGTAAGACTTTTAAATATAGGAAATGAAGCTTCATTTAAGATAAGGTTAAAAAATTATGGAAATGAATCTGTAACATATTCTTTAAAGGATGAAGATTTATATACAGAAACTGTGGAAAATGATTTAGTTAAAGAAATAAAAATAGAAGGGGCAAAAATAAGTTTTTCTACAAATAGTGTAACTGTTAATGGAAATTCAGAAGTGGAAGTTACAGGAAAGGTAACAATTCCAAATACATTAGAAAAAAATAATTATGTAGAAGGATATATATCTTTAAAAAATAATAATGGAATTAGTTTAAATGTGCCTGTTTTAGGTTTTTATGGAGATTGGGATAGTGAAAATATTATGGATGACCCTTGCTATGAAGATTCTTCATTATATAAAGCAACAGGTCTTGGCTTAAGTACAGGAGTATATGCAAGCTTTTTCTATTATTATGGAACTGATGATGGAAAGTCAGGAGTTCTTCCAGCAGGTTCAGTAAATAAGGATAAAGTTGCTATATCCCCTAATGGTGATGATAAATTTGATACTGTAGATGCAAGAGTATTTAGAATAAGAAATTCAAAAGAAATGACATATGAAGTTTTAGATAGCAACAAAAATGTAATAAAAACTTTAGAAAATTTAAGTGATGTAAATAAAAATGTAATTGGAAGTTTTGAAAATTATTTTTATGATTCAAGCTGGGATGGCAAAGTTTATAATGTACAAATAGGAAAAGAAGAAGTAGTTAAAGATGGACAATATTATATAAGAGTTAAAGCAAAAGGATATTTAGAAAATGCTAAAGAACAAGTAATAGATATGCCTTTAAAGGTTGATACAACTGGACCTAAAATAAGCAATATTTCTATTTACAAACTTGATGACACAAGCTATACTGTTCAATGGAAAGCAGAAGATGAACTTTCAGAAGTGTCTAATAAGAATATGATTATTACTTTAAATGATAGTGAAATGATAGAGTTTAATAATGCTGCATCTAATAACGGATTTTATTATAAAACAGTAGATTTAGGTGGAAGAGACTTTGAAAGTATTACAATTGGAGTTGTAGATACTGTAGGAAACACAACTATTTCTAGAACATTAGTTAATTCTAGTGTTACTAATTCAATACAATTTGAAAACTTATATGATGGAATAAAACTTAATGAAAAAAACTATAATATTAAAGCAATAGTTGGACAAGATATATCAAGAGTAACTGTAAATAATAAAAACATTGAAATAAATAATGGAAATATAGAAAGCAATTTATCTCTTGATGAAGGAAATAATATTGTATATGTAAAGGCATGGGATAATAACAATAATTGTGTATATAATAAGACATATAATGTAATAGTAGATACTACAGCACCATCTTATGAAATTATATGTGAAAAAGACGAACTTGGTAATTTTGCTTTTAAAGAATCATCTGAGGTTACATTTAAATTAAAGGTGGATGATATATCAAAAACAACATGTATAGCTACAAATATGAATTATGGATATGAAGCAAAAAAGGTAGTAGCTTCTTCAGATGAAAATAATATAATAACAATAACTATGGATGATTGTAATGATGTAAATATTATAGAGTTAGATGTATATGATGAACTAGGAAATAGATGTGAGAAAAAACAAATAAAAATATATAAAAGAAGACAGGATTTGCAAAATATTTTTATGCTTAACTTAAATATTAATGAGGATCCATTTATGTCAAAAAATTATATTTATCTTAATGAAGATGATTTAAATGAAGATGGAACATATAATTTATTAGGTTCATTTACTAACAAGCCTGTAAGTTTTAAAATTGATGGAGAAGAAGTAAAGGTAAATGATGATTTTACTTTTTCTAAGAAGGTAATGGTAAAAGAAGGAGTTAATATTTATGACTTTAAAATAATAGCATATGAATGGGGAGAAATTCAAAATATTAATTTTAAAGTTACAATTTATTATGATAATAAAGCTCCAGAGGTAACTTATAATAATTTGATAGAAGATAAGGATGGATATATATATACCTCAGATGAAGTGTTTATTTTAAGTGGAATAGCTAAAGATAATAATGATTATAGCTTATCTATAAATAAGTCAAATATATTTACCACAACCTTTGATACAACAACTAAGGAAGGATTTAAAAAAGAATTTGTAAAATCTATTAACTTACAAGAAGGAGAAAACAAGATTTTAGTAGAAGCAGAAGATATTAATGGTAATAAGTATTCAAAAGTTTTAAAAGTAGTACTAGATAAAGAAAGATTTAAAAGAAAAGTTTTATCAAGATATATAGATATTGATACAAGAGAAGAAATAGTAAAATCAACAGAGTTAATTGGTAATATAGGAGAAGAATATACAACATCAGCTAAAAAAATAGATGGGTACAAGCTAGTTAATAGTACTTCTAATACATCTGGAGTGTTTAGGGATGGTACTATAATTGTAACTTATAGATACATTAAAAATAATTATTTGGAAATAAGTTCATTTACAACAAATAAAATATCACCACAAGAAAAAGGAACAGAAATAACATTGACAGCAAAAGCAACAGGAGAAGGGACATTACAATATAGATTTAGAGTAGGAACAGCAAATGGAAAATCTTCACTTATAAAAGATTATTCAACATCAAACACAGTAACATGGAATGCAAATTATCCAGGTACTAAAATATTGTATGTAGATGTAAAAGATAGCAAGGGCAATGTAGTAAGAAAAGATATGAAATATATAATAAAGTAATGTGTTATATTTGTTTTATGTATATTTAAACTAAAAAATTATTGTGTGTTAAAAAAAATAAAGTATTTTTAAATAAATATTTATAAAAAATAAAAATTTACTTTTACATTGAAAAATAAAGAAATTGGTGATATTATGAAAAAGTAAATTAAGTAAAAATTTTATTAGAATTTTTTTAAATCTATAATGATAGGACAAAGATGTCAAAGACAAAAAAGTTCTGTTATTATAGATTTTTTTATTTTATTTATATAGGAGGGAATTATTATGGAAACTTTCACAGAAATTTTAACCAAGATTGATGACTTTGTTTGGGGACCAGTTATGTTAATTTTGTTGGTTGGTACAGGAATTTTCTTAACAGTAAGATTACAATTCTATCCTTGGAGAAATTTAGGTTATGCTTTAAAGAGTGTTTTAAGCAAAGAAGCACGTACAAAGAAAAGAGGAGAAGGAGACATATCTCCATTTTCAGCACTTATGACAGCCTTAGCAGCAACAATAGGAACTGGAAATATAGTTGGTGTTGCTACTGCAATGGTATTAGGAGGTCCAGGAGCTCTTGTATGGATGTGGATTTCTGCATGTTTTGGATTAAGCTCAAAGTTTAGTGAGTGTATGCTTGCTATTAAATATCGTGAAGTTAATGAGCATGGAGAAATGTCAGGTGGACCAATGTACACAATGAAGCATGCATTTAAAAATAAAACTTTTGGAAAAGTTATGGGATTTTTATTTGCATTATTCACAGTTTTAGCTTCTTTTGGTATTGGTAATTTAACTCAAGCAAATTCAATTTCTTCAGCACTAGATGAAACTTTTGGAGTTCCAATGTGGGTAGTTGGTATTATTATTACAGTTTTAGCTCTTTTAATTATTGTTGGAGGAATAAAGAGCATTTCAAAGGTATCTCAAGTAGTTGTACCAAGTATGGCTGTATTTTATGTAGTAGGTGGAATAATTGTTATTTTAGGAAATATAACAAATCTTCCAAAAGGCTTAGCTCAAATATTTTCTATGGCATTTAGCTTTAAATCTGTTGCAGGTGGTGTTGGTGGTACTATAATGGTAAGCATGATGCAATCTCTTCGTTGGGGTGTTGCTAGAGGAGTTTTCTCAAACGAAGCTGGTTTAGGTTCAGCAGCAATCACAGCAGCAGCTGCTACAACAGATAATCCTGTTAGACAAGGATATATAAATATGACAGGTACTTTCTTTGATACAATAGTTGTTTGTACAATAACTGGTCTTGCAATTGCAAGTTCAGGAGTTCTTGGTACTGTAGATGCATCTGGTGAACTTATTACTGGTTCTGCATTAACTATTTTAGCATTTGAAAGTGTATTAGGAAAAGTTGGAGCTGTTTTAGTTAGTGTAGGAATTGCTTTATTTGCCTTTTCAACAATAATAGGATGGGAATATCATGGTGAAAAAGCATTTGAATATATTTTTAAGAATCCTAAATATAACATTATATATAGAATAGTATTTTCACTAGTTTCTTATATAGGAGCAACAACAACATTAAAGATTGTTTGGAGCATATCAGACATAATGAATGGATTAATGGCAATTCCAAATTTAATTTGTCTTTTAGCATTAAGTGGGGTAATTGCAAAGGATGTTAAGGAATTCCAAGAAGTTATTAAGAAAGAAAAGGAAGAAAAAAAGTCACTTAACTTAGTAAATGAACAATAATAAAATATTTAAAAATAATTTTTAATGAAAAGCTATCAAAAAAATTTTGGTAGCTTATTATTTTGCGTTGACTTGGAGCTAGCAGGGCGGAAAAAGCAAAATAGTAGTTAAAACTTTTCATATAAATATTTGTCAAATTGGAATAATATGAGATAATAGTAGTAGTTTATATATGTTTAAGGAGAACTTTTATATGGAAAATTTAAAAGAATTATATGAAGAAGCATATTTGCAGATTGATGTTAAAAATTTATATGAAGCAGATAAAATTATTAAAAAAATAAAAGATGAAAATTCAGAAGATGAAAAACTATAGAAGGATTATATGAAAGAGGTAGACTTTTTTCTAGAATGGGTAAAAAAGAAGAAAGTTATAATGATTTAAAAAAGGCTTATAATTTAGATAATAATAATGAAAAAGTAATGTTTTTCTTAGGAAGAATGGCAATTAATCTTGAAAAATATGAAGAAGGGAGAGAAATTTTTAAAAAGTTATATCACCATAGAAAAGATGAAGATGTATCTAATTATTTTACTAGTGCTAATAAATTTATAATAGATGAGCTAGAAGAAAAAGATGAGCTTACTTATGAAGAAAAGTTAAGTCTTGCAAAGAGCAAGTTTTACATGGGAAAGATTGAAGAAGCAGAAGAAATATATAAAGAACTTGGAGAAATAAATTCAGTAGATGCTCTTCTTATTTATTCATATGTGATAAAGAACTTATATACATTAGAACAAGGAATTAAATATATAGATAAAGCAATTGAAATTGAACCAGAAAATCCAAGGGTACATTTATATAAAGGAATATTCTTAGAAGAAATGGGAATGCTTAATGAAGCATTAGAGTCTTATGAAAAATCAAATTCTTTAGATGAAAAATATGAGCCTGTATATAATAGAATGATTAGTGTATTAAATAAGCTTCATAAATATAAAGATGTATTTGAAATAGCTAAAGTAGCAGAAGAATTTAATTATGATAAGGAAGTTTTTTATAATAGCTTAGCTGAGGCATATTATAATTCTAGAACTACTAAAGAAGCTTCAAGTTATATTGATAAGGCTTTAAGCTATATTGATAAAGCTATAGAGTTATGTCCTAATTATCCAGAAGCAAATCTTCAAAAGAGTAAAATCCTTAGAGAAAGTGAAAGATATAGAGATGCTATGGATGTTTGTAATAAGATAATTGATTTTGGATATAATGGAGAGCTAATTGCGGTAGAAAAGGCATTAATTTTGAGAAGTGTAGAACAATATGAAGGGGCATTAGAATGGCTTGAATGGTACCTTGACAATGATAATGATGCTATATTATCAAATTATATTAAAGCTACATGCTTAATTTATCTTGAACAAAGGGAAGAAGCTTTTAAGTGTATTGATAAAGTTATATTAGATAGCAATAAAGATATAGCAGCTTATGTAGGAAAGATGTTTTTAATGTCTTATGAAGGAAATCATTCAAAAGAAGAGTATGTAGATATAGCTAAGAAGGCTTTAAAATTTGAAAATGTAAACTGTAATAACGATGCAATTATGTCTAACTTTGTTCATGAATATAAAAAAAGTATGTCAAAATTAAAATATGATAAATATGTTTATAACTTTGTATTAGAAAATGTAATAAAAAATTTTGTGATTAGTCTTGAATTTAATTAGAAAGAGAGGATTTAGATATGGCTATAATAGGAATAGATTTAGGTACAACAAATAGTTTAGTGGCATGTTTTAAAGATGAGACACCAGTAGTAATAAAAAATGTATATGGGGAAACTTTAACTCCTTCAATAGTAAGTGTAGATGAAAATGGAGAAGTTTTTGTTGGAAAAATAGCAAAAGAACGTCAAATAACTCATCCAGAAAGTACAGCTTCTTTATTTAAAAGACATATGGGTACAAAAAAGGAATATAAACTTGGTGATAAAAAATTCTTGCCAGAGGAATTATCATCATTAATAATAAGAAATTTAAAATCTGATGCAGAAGAGTTTTTAGGAGAAGAAGTAACAGAAGCAGTTATAAGTGTTCCAGCTTATTTTAATGATACTCAAAGAAAAGCAACTAAAAGAGCAGGAGAATTAGCTGGTCTTAAAGTAGAACGTATAATAAATGAGCCTACAGCAGCTGCTATTGCTTATGGATTACATGAAAAAAGTTCAAATACTAAATTTTTAGTTTTTGATTTAGGGGGAGGAACTTTTGATATATCTGTTCTTGAATTATACAAAAATATAATGGAAGTTAGAGCTGTTGCTGGGGATAATTATCTTGGTGGAGAAGATTTTACCAAAGTTTTAATGGAGATATTTGCAAGAAGAAATGATATAGATTTAAATGAGCTAGATTCTAAAACTTATAATTTATTAAGAAAACAAGCAGAGGTTGCAAAGAGAAATTTCTCAAAAGAAAAAACAGCAAAGCTTTCTGTTAGAATTAATGATAAGGAATTAAAGGAAGAAATAACTTTAAATGAATTTGAAAAGGACTGTGAATTACTTCTTGCAAAGCTTAGAAGACCTATAGAGAGAGCTTTAAGTGATGCAGCTATAAAGCTTAAAGAAATTGACACAATAGTTTTAGTTGGTGGTGGAACAAAACTTCCTTTAATACGTTCATTTGTAGGAAAGTTATTTGGAAGACTTCCAGCTACTAATATAAATCCTGATGAAGTTGTAGCTATGGGAGCAGCTATTCAGGCAGCTATGAAGAAAAGGGACAAGGCAATAAAAGAAATAGTTTTAACAGATGTATGTCCTTATACTTTAGGAACAAATACTTCAATTCAAAAGCCAGGGGGATATTATGAAAGTGGACATTTCTTCCCTATAATTGAGAGAAATACAATAATACCTGTAAGTAGAGTTGAAAGGTTATATACAGTAAGAGATAATCAGAAAAAGATATCAGTAGAAATACTTCAAGGGGAAAGCAGATTAGCTAAGGAAAATATATTGCTTGGAGAAATAACAGTTTCAGTACCACCTTCAAAAGGAGGAGAACAAGCAATAGATGTAAGATATACCTATGATATTAATGGAATATTAGAAGTAGAGGTTACAGTTGTCTCAACTGGAGTAAAGAAAACAATGGTTATAGAAAAGAATCCAGGAAATATGTCAAAAGAGGAAGTTCAGGAAAGATTAGAAGAACTTAAGGAAATAAAAATTCATCCAAGAGAAAAAGAGGAAAATAAACATTTAATAGCTAGAGGAGAAAGGCTTTATGAAGAATCAATAGGTCTTGCAAGAACTTATATAGCACAAGGAATAAGTAATTTTGAAGATGCTTTAGATAAACAAGATGAAAGAGAAATATCTAGAGCTTATGAAGAGTTGAAAAATTTATTAAATGAGATAGAAGGAGAACAGGAGTTTTAAATATGAATTATTGGGAGTTTTTAGGCATAGAGCCAACCACAGATAGAAATGTTATACGTGAAGCCTACATGGATAAATTAAGTGAATATAATCCAGAAGATGACCCAGAAGGGTTTCAAAAGCTTAGAGAAGCTTATGAAAGTGCATTAAAGCAAGAAGAAGTAGAAGAAGCAGAGGAAGAAGAACTAACACCAGTAGATGAGTTTATGAAAAAGGTTGAAAGCCTTTATAATAACTTTTTTGAAAGAATTAATGAGGATAATTGGAGAGAATTATTAAAAGAAGATGTGTGTTTTCAGATAGAAACATCTAATGAAGTAAGTTATAAATTATTAGAATTTTTTATGGAAAAGAATTATCTTCCAGAAACTATATGGAAAATTTTAGATGAATATTTTGAATGGACAGAAAAGGAGGAGGAACTTAAAGAAAAGTTCCCTCCAGGTTTTATAAATTATCTTTATGCAAATATAAATGGAAGATTTAATTTAAAATATGATTTATTTAAAAAAGATGAAGATATAGACCATGATAAGTTTATAAGAAATTATTATGATGGCGATTATTATGTTTATAGCACTAATATTTATGAAACAAAGAAATGCATAGATAGAGCTATGGAGATAGCACCATACCATGAAGACTTAAAGCTTCTTAATAGCAGATATCTTTTTAAAACAGATGAGGTGGATAAGGCAATAGAGGTTCTTGATGAGGTAATACAAGAAAATCCCGAATGTGGAGAAGGATATTTTTTAAGAGCTGGAGGACATTTAAGAAAAGGAGAAATAGAAGAATCTCTTAAGGATTTTGAAAAATCTTTAGAAATAGCACCAGAAAGCTCAGCAGCTATTAAAGGAATTGCTACTTGCCATTATTCATTAGGAAATATGGAAGAAGCTAAAAAATATTTTTATAAATTAAGCTTGATTTATGAATATGATGAAGAAACTAGAAATAGTTTAAAAAGTGTAAATAATTACTTGATTGAAGAGTTAGAAAATAAAAATATAGTGGATTTCTCTTTAGCTAATGATTATTTTCAAAATGAAAGATATGAAGATGTAATAAGAGTATGTAAGGAGCTTGAGAAAAATCCAGAAAAAGATAAAGATAAACTTTATACATTAATGGGATATACGTTTTATTATTTAGGAGAGCTAAAAGAGGCTTTAGAATATTTTGATAAAGAATTAGAGCTTAATAGTGAAAATGGAGAAGCTCTTGGAGGAAAGGCAAGTATATTGCAAGATATTCATAAAAGAGAAGAAGCATTAATTTTTTATGATAAAGCTATAGAAAATAATTATGCCTTAGATACTATGTATAATAATAAAGCAAGTCTTCTATGTGAAATGGAAAGATATGAAGAGGCATTAGAGAGCTGTAATAAATCTTTAGAAATTAATGGAGGAATGGCTCATGCCTATAAAAACAAAGCAAGAATTCTTTGTGAACTATCAAGATATGAAGAAGCACTTGAAGCTTGTAATGATGCTTTAAATATAGCTCCTAAAATGGCAGATGCTTATGCAGTAAAGGCTAGAATAAATAATAGAATATCAAGAAATGAAGAAGCTATAAAAATTTGCAAATCAGCTATAGAAAAAGGTATAGAAAATGATAATTTATATTATGAAAAGGGAGAAGCTGAGTATGCCTTAGAACAAATGGATGAAGCATTAGAATCTTATAGTAAGGCTATTGAACTAAATGAAAATTTAGCTGAGGCTTATATAGGAATGGGACATTCATGGTATGTAAAGAAAGATTACAATAAGGCAGTAGAATATTATAGCAAAGCAATAGAAAAAGATCCTAAAAAACCTTATTATTATATGTACAAAGCAGATGCATATAGGATTATGAAAGATGAAAGAGACATAGAATGGTATACAAAAGGAATTGAAGTAGATAATATAGGAGGATACCTTTATTTTAAAAGAGGAAAGGCTTATGCTTTAAAAAATAAATATGAAGAAGCAATAGAGGACTTTAAAAAAGCAATAGAAATTTCTCCTGAACAATCTCAAGCATATAATGAGCTTGGAAGAGCTTATAATGAATTAAGAGAATATAAAGAAGCAATAAAATGCTATGATAAATCCATAGAATTAGACCCATCAGGCTATGAATATTATTATGCAGATAGAGGAATTGCTTATAGAAATTTAGGAGATATAGATAGGGCTATAGAAGAATATAAAAAGGCTTTAGAAATAAATGAGGACTATCCATTTGTATATGACGAATTAGGAGAAGTTTATCATGGAAAAAAGGAATATGAAGAGGCATTAAAATGGTATACAAAAGCCTTAGAATGTGACCCAGATTATGCATATTGTCTTGCAAATAGAGGATTAACATATTTAAATTTAGATGAAAAAGAAAAGGCAATACAAGATTATAATAAAGCAGTAAAAATAATTCCAAATTACACCTATGCATGGAATCAGCTTGGTGAAATATATTATGATATGGATGAACTTGATATAGCTATAGAGAAGTATAAAAAGGCAATAGAATCAGACCCAGACTTTGGAGATGGATATAATAACTTAGGAGTATGTTATTTAGATAAGGAAGATTATGATGAAGCCTTAAAGATATTTCTTAAGGGAATAGAAGTAGACCCAAATCATAAATATTTTTATTTTAATATAGCAAGAATAAATCAAATAAGAGAAAACTATGAAGAATCAGAAAAATATTATAAAATAGCCTTAGAAAAGGATGAAGATTATGCAGCTTGCTATTATAATTTATCAAAGATATATTCTAATAAAGGAAATTTAAAAGAAGCTTTAAAGTATGCTAAGGAATCTATAAATCGTGTTAAAACTCCTAATTCATCTTATTATAATCAAAGAGGAATTGTTTATATGGATATGGAAAAATATGAAACTGCTTTAAATGATTTTAGAAAAGCATTAGAAATAAATCCTAAGAGCTTATTTGCAGAATATAATATTGGAATATTAAATTATCGTATGAAAAAATATGGGTATGCTTTAGAAATATTTGAAAAACTATTAAATATTGAACCTGATGAAGATGCTTATTACATGAGAGGACAATGCTATGAAAAGCTTGGAAAAATTGATAAGGCTATAGAAAGTTATACTGAAGGAATAGAAAATGAGATAAGCGAAAGATTATTATATGCAAGAGGGCTTGCTTATAATATATTAAAAATGAAAAAGGAAGCAGAAAAAGATTTCAAAAAAGTCTTAGAAATAAATCCTAAGAATGAAGATGCAAAAAAGCAATTAAAGAAAAAATCAAAATTTTTTGGACTATTTAACTAAAACACTTAAAAGGAGGTAAAAATATGCCACATATAGTTACTCTTATAGGCTTTATAGTAGTTATAGCTAATATTTTCTTTTCATTTTCACTAATATTTATAGAAAGAAAAGCTCCTGCAACAACTTGGGCCTGGCTTATGATAATGATAATTCTTCCTGGAGTTGGATTTATTATTTACCTTCTTTTAGGACAAAATTTCAGTAGAGCAAGACTTTTTAAAGAAAAAAAAGAATTTGATACTATAAAAAGAAGAGAACTTTCAAAAGACTTTGCAAATAAAGAGCATGAACATATTGGTGGAGAACAGTATTTAGACCTTATTAGAATGAATTATACTCATTCAGGAGCTAAGTGTACTTATAATAATGAAGTTGATGTTTATTATAATGGAGTTGATAAATTCAAACAACTTATTAAGGACTTAAAAAATGCAAAAAAGTTTATACACATTCAATATTATATAATAAGACCAGATAGACTAGGTAAAAAGATAATGAGTATTTTAGAGGAAAAGGCAGCTGAAGGGGTAGAAGTAAGATTTTTAGTAGATAGTATGGGTTCATATAGGGTAACAAAAAAGTCTTTGAAAAATTTTACCAAAAGTGGTGGAAAGTTTGAAATCTTTTTTCCAGGAATACTTCCTCATGTTAATACTCGTATAAATTATAGAAATCATAGAAAAATGGTTATAATAGATGGAGAATATGGCTATACTGGAGGATTTAATGTTGGAGATGAGTACATAGGCGAAGACAAGTATATAGGCTTTTGGAGAGATACTCATATAAGAATAAGAGGAGAAGCTGTTAATGATTTGACAGATAGATTTTTACTTGATTGGTGTTATGCTTCAGGAGAAGAAATAGATGATTTTAGCAAGTTCTATCCTGAAACTCCAATTAGAGATGGAGATATTGCAATACAAATTGTAACAAGTGGTCCTGACCATAATGAGGAATATATTAAAAATGCTTATATGAAAATGATAAATAATGCAAAAAAATATGTATATTTAGAAACTCCTTATTTTGTACCTGATTCTCCTATGCTTGAAGCATTAAAACTTTCAGCATTATCAGGAGTAGATGTAAGGCTTATAATACCAGGAAAGCCAGACCATGTATTTATGAAATGGGCAGCTAGTGCTTATATAGGAGATTTATTAAATGCTGGAGCTAAGGTGTATTTATATCAAAATGGATTTATACATGCAAAAACTATAGTGGCAGATGGAAAAGTATGTACAGTAGGTACAGCAAATATGGATATGAGAAGCTATTGCTTAAACTTTGAAGTAAATGCATTTATATATGATGATAGAGTTTCAAATAATCTTGAAACACAATTTTTTAAAGATATTGAAGATTGTAAAGTTATGACTAAGGAAGAATATGATAAAAGAAGCATTGCATTAAGGATAAGAGAGTCTATAATAAGGTTAATATCTCCTATTTTATAGATATTTATTAATTTGTTAAATAAATAATCTATTTTTAAAAGAGTTAATAATAATTATAATAAAAACATTGACTATATAATATAAAACATATAAAATATATTTAAATTATACAAAAATTATTTATGGAGGAAATCATGAAAGGAATTATAAAAGAATTATCAGCAAAATTATATAGCTTTTATTATTTTATATTCTGGGGCTTTTATTTTAGCGCTGGCTATTTTTTCTGCAATAAAAATGAAAATAATTCTTTTCTAATGAGTGTTTAATTCTATAAATAACAATATGTAATTTAAAGGTATATTTGCAAATTGATAATTTAGGGAGCTCATTAAGGGCTCTCTTTTTTGTACCATAGAAAATTTTAAGGAGGAGTAAAAATGATAGTTATTTTAAAACCAAATGCAGACAAAAAGGAAATTGAAATTCTTACAGAAAATCTTCAAAAGCAAGGTGTAGAGGTAAATCCAGTAATAGGAAAGGAACTTAGCATATTAGGCTTAGTAGGTGATACAAGTAAAATTGATGAAACTCAAGTTGAAGCAAATGAAATTGTAGAAAGAGTTATGCATGTAGCAGAGCCTTTTAAGAAAGCAAATAAATTATTCCATCCAGAGCCAACAATAGTAGATGTATGTGGAGAAAAAATAGGTGGAAAGAAGCTTGCAATGATAGCAGGTCCTTGTTCAGTAGAAACAGAAGAACAAATAGTAGGGATAGCTGAAGATGTTAAGAAAATAGGAGCTAATTTCTTAAGAGGAGGAGCTTTTAAACCAAGAACTTCACCATATGCTTTCCAAGGATTAAAATATCATGGATTAGAATTGTTAAAAAAGGCAAAGGAAAAGACAGGTCTTCCAATAGTTACAGAGCTTATGTCTCCATATGATATAGAAGTATTTGAAAGAGATGTTGATGTTATTCAAGTTGGAGCAAGAAATATGCAAAACTTTGATTTACTAAAAGAATTAGGGAAAACATCAAAGCCAATTCTTTTAAAGAGAGGACTATGTGCAACAATTGAAGAATGGTTAATGTCAGCTGAATACATAATGGCTGGAGGAAATGAAAATGTAATTCTTTGTGAAAGAGGAATAAGAACATATGAAACCTACACAAGAAATACTTTAGATTTAAGTGCAATTCCAGCTGTAAAGAAATTAAGTCATTTACCAGTAGTTGTAGACCCAAGTCATGCAGCAGGAAAATGGTGGATGGTAGACCCATTAGCAAAGGCAGCAGTAGCAGTTGGATGTGATGGATTAATAATAGAAGTTCACAATAATCCAGCTTGTGCATGGTGTGATGGACAACAATCAATAAAACCAGAAGTTTATGGAAAGTTAGTAGAGGAATTAAAAGTTATAGCTAAAGCAGTAGGAAGAGAAATTTAGTTAGAACATAATGAATATATTATTTTGTCTTGATTTGAAACTAATATTTCAAAAGAGCAAAATAATATATTTATTATGCCTTTTTTATGGAGATAAAATTTTAGAAGTGATAGAATATTATAGTATAAGAAAAATAAAAATGCTACATAAACTTTTTAAGGGGGTTAATTAATGGCAGATTTAAAAATTTATCCAACAGCTCTTAAAGGTGAAGTTAAAATTCCACCATCAAAGAGTATGGCTCACAGGGCTGTAATTTGTGCATCTCTTGGAAATGGAGTAAGTAAGGTAAGTAATATTGACATGTCTGATGACATAATAGCTACAAGCGAGGCTATGAGAGCTTTAGGAGCAATTATTGAAGAAAATGGAGATGTATTAACTATTACAGGAATAAAAAGTCCTAATAACTCTAAAAAAAGAGAAGAAGAAAGATTAATAGATTGCAATGAATCTGGTTCTACATTAAGATTTTTAGTTCCAATAGCTCTAGCTTTTGAAGGAACAACAAGATTTATTGGAAGAGGTAACTTAGGGAAAAGACCTTTAAATACATATTATGAAATATTTGATGAACAAGGAATTAAATATAGCTATAAGGAAGGAATTTTAGATTTAGTTACTTCAGGACTTTTAAAAGCTGGAGAATTTAGAGTAAAAGGAAATATAAGTTCTCAATTTATAACTGGATTAATGTTTACTCTTCCTCTTTTAGATGGAGACTCTAAAATAATTATAACTACTGAACTTGAGTCTAAGGGATATTTAGATTTAACATTATCTGCAATGAAGGATTTTGGAATAGAAATAATAAATAATGATTATAAAGAATTTATAATCAAAGGAAATCAAGAATATATAAGTAGAGACTATAGAGTGGAAGGAGATTATTCCCAAGCTGCATTTTTCTTAAGTGGAGATGCTTTAGGAGATGAAGTTAAGCTTTTAGATTTAAAAGAAGATTCTCTTCAAGGAGATAGAGAGGTTTTAGATATTTTAGAAAGAATGGGAATGGTTTATAATAAAGAAGATGGAAAAATAAGTGGAAAAGTTGAAGAACTAAAAAGTACACTTATAGATGCATCTCAATGTCCAGATATTATTCCAGTATTATCAGCTGTAGCAGCATTAAGTAAGGGAAGAACTGAAATAATAAATGCTGGAAGATTAAGAATAAAAGAATGTGACAGATTAAATGCTGTTGCAGTAGAGCTTAATAAATTAGGTGCTAAGGTAGAGGAAAAGCCAGAAGGATTAGTAATAGATGGTGTTAGTGAACTTCAAGGTGGAGTTGAAGTATGGAGCCATAAAGACCATAGAATAGCCATGACCTTAGCTATTGTATCAAGTAGATGCAAAGAGCCTATAATATTAAAGGACTGGGAATGTGTATCTAAATCATATCCACAATTTTTTGAGGATTTTAAAGCATTAGGAGGGAAATTTGATGAGTGGAATGTGGGGAAATAATATAAAAGTCTCTATATTTGGAGAATCTCATGGAAATGCCATAGGAATAACAATAGATGGACTTCCATCAGGTTTTGAGTTAGATTTAGACATGATTGATGTTGAAATGAAAAGGAGAGCACCTGGAAAAAGCAAGTTATCTACTGCTAGAAAAGAAAGTGATATTCCAGAAATTTTAAGTGGATATTTTAATGGAAGAACAACAGGTACACCTCTTTGTGGAATTATAAGAAATGGAGACCAACATTCTAAAGATTATGGAAAGCTTAAGGATTTAATGAGACCAGGTCATGCAGATTATACAGGAAAAATTAAATATAAAGGCTTTAATGATTATAGAGGAGGAGGTCATTTCTCTGGAAGAATTACAGCACCATTAGTATTTGCAGGTGCAATATGCAAACAGATATTATCCTCTAAAGGAATAGAAATAGGAGCACATATAAAAAGTATAAAAAACATAAAAGATGAATCATTTGATTATACAAACATATCAAGTGAGCAATTAAAGGAATTAAGAAGTAAAGAACTTCCTTTATTAGACCCTTCAAAAGAAGAAGAGATGAGAAATGTTATCTTAACCGCTAAAAATGATTTAAATTCAGTTGGTGGAGTAATTGAATGTGCTGTTATAGGTATAGAGGCAGGACTTGGAGACCCATTTTTTGATTCAGTAGAATCAAGACTATCTCATCTTTTATTTTCAGTTCCTGCTGTAAAGGGTGTTGAATTTGGATTAGGTTTTGGAATAACAGAACTTTATGGTTCAGAAAGCAATGATTCTTTCTATTATGAAGGAGAAAAAGTAAAAACAAAAACCAATAATAATGGAGGAATATTAGGTGGTATAACAAGTGGTATGCCTATAGTATTTAAAACTGCTATAAAGCCTACTCCATCAATTGCAAAAGAACAGGATACAATAAATATTTCAACTAAGGAAAATGAAAAGCTAGAAATAGTAGGAAGACATGACCCTTGTATAGTACAAAGAGCTGTGCCAGTAATTGAAGCAGTAGCAGCTATTGGAATTCTTGATTTAATAAAGGAGAAATAATCATGGCAGGTTTAGAAGATTTTAGAAAAGAAATTGATGAAATAGATAAACAGCTTATTGCTCTTTTTGAAAAAAGAATGGATGAGGTTTTAAAAGTAGCTCAATATAAAAAAGATAATAATCTTGATATTTTTCAAAAAGGAAGAGAAGAAGCTGTAATAGGAAGAGCACTTGCAAACTTAAAAAATAAGGATTATTCTGATGAAGTAGTAAAATTTTTAAATGCTACAATGGAGATAAGCAGAGGGCTTCAAAAAAGAAAAATTTTATCAGGAAAGAAAGCTAAAGAAATAGAAATAAATACACAGCCTATAAAGAAGAATACAAGGTTCTTTCTCTGAGGAGGCTCTTGACAAATTTTTTGGAGATTGTGTACAAAAAAACTCTTATCAAGAATTTGAGGATGTATTTAAAGCTCTTGAAGAAGGAAAGCTTGATTATGGAATAATACCTATAGAAAATTCAACTACTGGAGCAATTTCTGCTACATATGACTTATTAAGAAAATATGATTTTTACATAGTTGGAGAAGAGTGTATAAGAATAGAACAAAACCTTATTGGATTAGAAGGTGCAATATTAGAAGAAATTGATGAAGTCTATTCACACACTCAAGGAATTGAACAAAGTAGTGAATTTTTAAATGAATATAATCACTGGAAGCTTATACCTTTCCATAATACTGCAATAAGTGCAAAGCTTATTAAAGATTTAGGAGATAAAAGCAAAGCTGCCATAGCAAGTAAAAAAGCAGCAGAAATTTATGGCCTTAAAGTAATAAAAGAAAATATAAATAATGAAAAAGATAATTTTACAAGATTTGTAGTAATTTCAAGAAGCTTAGATGTAGTGCCAGATGCAGATAAGGTAAGTGTAGTATTTTCATTAGAAAATGAAGCAGGTACTTTATATAGATTATTAAGACATTTTGCAGAAAATAATATAAACATGATAAAGATAGAATCAAGACCTATGAAGGATGATTCATGGAAATATTTCTTATATGTAGACTTTGAAGGTACTTTAGAGAGCGAGCTTGTTAAAAAAGCATTAAAGCTTATAGAAGCTAATTCTGAATATTTTAAGCTTTTAGGAGCATACAAAACTGCAATTAAATAGGGGGATATTATGGAGTTTTATGGACTATTAGGAGAAAAGTTAGGTCATAGTCTTTCTCCTATAATACACAAAAAAATATTTGAAAAATTAAATATAGAAGGTGCTTATAAGCTTTTTCCTATTCCAAAAGAAGAAATACACAAAGTAGGAGAGAGCATAAAGCTTTTAGGAATTAAAGGAGTTAATGTCACAATTCCATACAAACAAGAAATAATGAAACAACTCTCTTATATTTCAGATGAAGCTAAGAAAATAGGGGCTGTTAATACAGTTTTACTTAAAGATGGAGAACTTTATGGATATAACTCAGATTATTTTGGCTTTGGAAAAATGTTAGAAATAAACAATATAGAAGTTAAAGAAAAAGTAGCAGTTGTGCTTGGATATGGAGGAGCTGCTAAAGCTGTTATAACATATCTTTTAGATAATGAAGTTGATAAGCTTTATGTTGTAAGTAGAGACAAATCTCCAAAAGAAGGATTAGATTCAAGAGCTATTTTAATTGATTATGAAGATTTAAAAAATATTAAAGGAGATATTTTAGTAAATACAACTCCTGTTGGAATGTATCCTAATGTGGGAAAATCTCCAGTTGAAGAAGAGGTTGTTAATAATTTCTCTGCTCTTGTGGATTTAATTTATAATCCTAAAGAAACAGAGTTTTTAAGACTTGGAAATTCATTAGGAAAAAAGACATGTGGAGGGTTATATATGCTTGTTGGACAAGCTATTAAATCTCAAGAAATATGGCAAAACAAGAAGCTAGATGAAAAAATATTAAATGAAATCTATGAAGAGCTTAATAGAGAATTTATATAGAGGTTGCATACATGAATAATTTGAAAAGTAATATAGTTTTAATAGGTATGCCAGGCTGTGGAAAAACTACAGTAGGTAAGGTTTTAGCCAAAAGATTAGGTTATAAATTTTGTGATATGGATGCATATATTGAAGAAATATCAAAAAAGACAATAAAAGAACTTTTTGAGCCTAGTGAAGAAAATTTTAGAGATTGGGAAACAAAGGCTTGCGAAGAACTTTCAAAATGCAAAAATACAATTATTGCCTCTGGTGGTGGGGTTGTAAAAAGAGAAAAAAATATAGAGATATTAAAAAAGAGTTGTACAATTCTTTTTATAGATAGACCTGTGGAAAGAATTATAAATGATGTGGATATAAATTCAAGACCTCTTCTTAAAGATGGAAAAGAAAGATTATATAATCTTTATGATGAAAGATATGAATTATATAAAAAAGCAGCAGATATACAAATCTTGAATAAAGGGTATTTAAGAGATACTATAGATATTATTATAAATATTCTTAATGAAAAATAAGAGGTGCAAAAAAATGAAAATTATGATTATAAATGGACCTAACCTTAATATGCTTGGGGTAAGAGAAAAAAATATTTATGGTACAAGAAACTATGAAGATGTTTGTAATTATGTAAAAGAAGAAGGAAAAAAAAGAAATCATGAAATACTTATGATCCAAAGCAATAGTGAAGGAGAGATAATTGATTTTATTCAAAAAGCTTATTTTGAAAATTATGAAGGAATAATAATTAATCCAGGAGCTTATACTCACTATAGTTACGCTATTCATGATGCATTAAAAGGATTTGATATTAAGGCTATAGAAGTACATTTATCAAATATACATACTAGAGAAGAATTTAGAAGAAAATCAGTTACAGCACCAGCTTGTGTTGGACAAATTGCTGGTTTTGGAGAATATGGTTATATAATGGCTATGGATGCATTAGCAAATATGAAATAATAAGAAAAAATCTATATTGGGGAGTGCAAGTACGATGAAGATTGTTATAGTAGGATTAGGGGTTATAGGGGGTTCCTTTGCAATGGCTCTTAATGAAGCAGGATATAAAGATGTATTTGGAATTGATACTAACCCAGAAACAATAAAAAAAGCTGAAGAACTTGGAATAATAAAGAAGGGCTCTCCAAATGGAGAGGATTTTCTTAAGGAAGCAGATTTAGTTATAATATCAATATATCCTAAAATAGTAAAAACATTTGTTGAAAATAATAAAGATAACTTTAAAGATGGGGCAATAATAACAGATGCAACAGGAATTAAAGGAATGTTTATAAATGAAATAATAAAAATACTTCCAGAAAATGTTGACTTTGTTTTTGGACATCCTATGGCAGGAAGAGAAAAGAGAGGCATAGATTTTGCTTCAAGCAAAGTATTTAAAGGTGCCAATTACATAATTACTCCTATTGAAAGAAATAAGGAAGAAAATATAAAGCTTATAGAAAATCTTGCTTATGAAATAGGATTTAAAAGAGTAAGAAGAATAACACCAGAATTTCATGATGAAATGATAGGTTTTACTTCTCAGCTTCCACATGCAATGGCAGTAGCTCTTATAAATAGTGATGAAGAAGGAAGAGATACAGGAAGCTTTATAGGAGACAGCTATAGAGATTTAACAAGAATAGCAAACATAAATGAAGATTTATGGAGTGAGCTTTTCCTAGGAAATAAAGAAAACCTTCTTAAAGCTATAAATAACTTTGAACTACAACTAGATTTAATAAAGAAAGCTATTTATGATGATGATAAAGAAGCTTTAAAAAAATATTTTATTAAATCAACTAAAAGAAGAGAAAAACTAAATAAATAATAAAATTTAGCTTGTTTCAAAAATATTAGTTTTCTTATGATTGAAAGGAAGCCCGACTCCCTTTGGTCGCTGGGTAAGTTCGAATAGCAAAATATAAAATTTTGATTCTCACTTATCGGCAGGCTCCAAGTCACGCCTTCATAAAATAAGAAAACTAATATTTTAATAAACAAAGTTAATTAGATTTAATAAAAGATTTTAATTAAAAAAATTATCTTTCTTCTTCTATAAGTTGATATATTGTTTTTGAAGTTGTATCTTCCATAGTATATCCAAGAAGTTTAACAATTCTCTCTAATTTTTCTTTAGAATCTGTTTC
>CACZYK010000062.1 GCA_902785295.1 uncultured Clostridium sp. | reverse complement strand
ATTGCATTGCATGAAAATGTTCTTGATGAAGATACTCTAAATATTCTGAAAGATAGTTTTGATAATGTAAAAACAAAGGTCGGTATGCCAACAAATATTGAAGCAAAAAAATTACAAAAATATCATTCACCTACATTGGTGCTTGCTAGCGAAAAAGATTGTTTATTTCCAGCAAAAAAAGTCTTACACCGAGCTAGCCAAATCATTTCAGATTGTCAAACGGTTGAACTGAAAGGAAGTGGACATATGCATATTTTGCCCCAAAAAGAAAAAGACAGAATTGTGGAGTTCTTAAAGAAAGATTGATTATGAAAAAATAAAGGTTAAGAAAGAGGGATGTTACATGATAAAAGTAGCATCCTTTTTTAAAATTATTTAATTATATTAGCACTATATTTCCATGCAAGCACACGAAAAACTGCTTTATCTATAGTTGATAAATCTAATTGACCATTTTTTGCAGCTGATAATAGGTTATTATAGCTTGTTTCATAATCACTTAAAATAAGTATATCATTCCCTGCAAGAACAGCTAAAACAGCAGGGTCTTCTCCATTTGTATAAAGGCTTATTGCATCCATTGCAAGGTCATCTGTCATAATAACACCAGTAAAACCTAATTTATTCCTCAAAATATCATGAACTGAAGGAGATAGAGAAGCTGGATAATTTTCATCCATAGATTTTACAATGTTATGTGAAACTAATATTCCCTGAACATTAGACTCTATCCCTCTTTTAAATGGAATAAAGTCAGATGTTTCAAAGGTTGAATAATCTCTTTCATCAATTGCTATACCAGTATGAGTATCTACATTATTTCCATAGCCTGGAAAGTGTTTTAATACACTTGAAATATTATTTTCAGAAGAAGTTTTTACAACTGTTTCAACAAAATCAGCAGTTTTTTCTGCATCTTGTCCAAAACTTCTATTATAAATGAAATCATTAGGGTCTATAGAAACATCTGCAACTGGTGCTAAGTTTACATTAATGCCTAAAGAATTTAAAAGTTCACATTTTTCTTTTGTATCTGAAGCTATTTTTTCAAATCCCCCTTCTGCAAAAAGTTCTTGAGGTGATTTAAATTTTTCACTTCTTAAGTTTGGATTACTACTAACTCTTACAACTGTTCCACCTTCTTCATCAACTCCTATAAGCATAGGGATTTTTGAAACGTTTTGTAAAGAAGTTATATCTTGTTTAAGTTGTTCTTTAGTTTTTCCTTCTGTATCTGAACCAAATAAAACAATCCCTCCAAATTGGTATTTAGAAATTATATTTTCAGCATCTTCAGAAGGACATCTTGCAAAAATTAATTGTCCTATCTTTTCTTCTAAGGTCATGGATTTAAGCTTTTCATAAGCTTCATCATAATAATCAGAAAAAATTCCATTATCAGCATAATCTTTTGGAATTTCTGATTCATTTTTATTAAGAGAATTATTGCTAACAGTTTTGCTTGAAGGAGTAGTAGTATCATTTTGATAATTATTATTTGTTCCTTTAGAGCAACCTATGTAAATAAATGATAAGAAAATTGTAATAATAGATAAAAATAATTTTTTATTCATTTTATCACCAACCTAAAAATATGATTTTTATAAATTAGTATAACACATAATAATTGTAAGGTAGTAAATTTATAACTTAATAAATTTAAAAAAGATTAATATTTTGATAGGGTCATAAATGCGATATAAAAAAGATAATATCTTATTATATTCAATTCATTGAAAAAGAAAATCTTTTTGTGTATACTCGTTAGTGCATTTTGATTAACATAATGGAGGATATAATATTGAAAAATAAAAAAATAACATTACCACCAATAGGAATGCGTATAATAAAATCTGCTATTGGAGTATTTTTAGGATTTGTGATTTATCTGCTTAGAGGAAGAAATGGGACTCCATTTTATACAGCACTTTCAGTTCTTTGGTGTATGCAACCTCAAGTTAGTGATTCAAAAAGCAAGGCAATTCAAAGAACAATAGGAACTATGATTGGTGCTTTTTATGGAATGATAATGATACTTATAGAATATTATTTTGGTAGCTTTCAAAGTGAATTTATAAGATTTTTATTAATCTCTTTATTTATAATACCAGTTATTTATACAACAATTGTTTTTAATAAGAAGAATGCGTCATACTTTTCATGTGTTGTTTTTTTAAGCATTGTTGTAGTGCATATAACAGATGATAATCCTTATTTTTTTGTAGTTAATAGAGTTTTAGATACAATGATAGGAATAGTATTAGCCTTTGTAATTAATACAGCAAGAATACCAAGAAAGAAAAGGAAAGATGTTTTATTTGTTTCAGAATTAGATAAGGTGTTATTAACAATGGAGGAAAAATTAACACCTTACAGTAAATTTGAATTAAATCAAATAATAGAAGATGGTGCTAACTTTACAATAGCTACTATGAGACCACCAGCAGCATTATTGTCAGCCATAAATGGTATAAATTTAAAGCTACCAGTAGTGGTTATGAATGGTGCTATGTTATTTGATGTGAAGAAAAATAGATGTCTTAAGGTTTATGAAATTGAAAATTCAGAAGCTAAGGAATTAATAACTTTCTTTAATAATAGGAATTTTCATTGTTTTGTTAATGTTGTAGTAGAAGACTCTGTAATTATTTATTATGGAGAATTTAAAAATGATGCAGAAAAAAGAATTTATGATAACTTAAGGTCATCTCCTTATCGTAATTACATGAAAGAAGAGCTTCCAGATAATCATGGTGTTGCTTATTTGATGATTATTGATAAAAGAGAAAAAATTGAAAAGGCATATAAAGACTTAAAAAATCTTGGCTATGTAGAGAAATATAAAATTTTAAAATATGATTCAGATGATTATCCAGAATATACTTATATTAAAATTTATAACAAAAAAGCTGAAAAGAAGAATATGATTGAATATGTTAAGAATATGGTTGGAGCAGAAGAAGTTACTACTATTGGAAATATTGAAGGGATTGAAAATAATGTTACTAATGAAGATGACCCTAACAAGATGATAAAGAAACTTAAAGGTATGTATGAGCCATATTTTTGGAAATAAAATTTAATGACAATTAAATTTTAAGGTTAATTTAAGCTTTTTCTTATAAATTTAATTGGTGCAGTAAAAAATATTAAAAATGGAATCAAAGAAAAAACTGGGAAAAAAGCAGTTTTACAATTTACTTTAGCAATTATTATTTTAATAGCATTATATATGCCTATTTCAAATTATTTATTTAAGTAATAATTAAAAAATCAAGATAAAAATATGAAGTTTTAAATATAGGATTAAATAATTGATATAAATAGAATAATATATTTATTAAATGTTTAAAAATTTAGTATATTCATAAGGATTTTACTTATTATTACTTGAATAATTTCATAAAGTGGTGTATTCTTATAAGTAAGGCATAAAGCTGAAAAAAAAGTAAATTTGTTTTTAACAATGAAAAATTTTCATTGTAAATATATGCAAATTACTAGGAGGGTTTTTTAATGAATAAGATTTATTATCAAGAAGATTGTAACCTTTCATTATTGAAAGGAAAGACTATCGCCGTAATTGGATATGGTAGCCAAGGACATGCACATGCATTAAATGCAAAGGAATCAGGATGTGATGTTATAATTGGTTTATATGAAGGAAGTAAGTCTTGGGCAAAGGCAGAAGCTCAAGGATTTAAAGTATATACAACTGCAGAAGCTGCTAAAAAAGCTGACATAATCATGATTCTTATAAATGATGAAAAGCAAGCAGCTATGTACAAGAAAGACATAGAACCAAATCTAGAACCAGGAAACATGTTAATGTTTGCTCATGGTTTTGCAATTCACTTTGGTCAAATAGTACCACCTAAGGATGTTGATGTAACTATGATCGCTCCAAAGGGACCAGGACATACAGTAAGAAGTGAATACCAAGCAGGAAAAGGAGTTCCTTGTTTAGTTGCTGTAGAACAAGATGCTACAGGAAACGCTAAGGATTTAGCTTTAGCTTATGCTTTAGCAATTGGTGGAGCAAGAGCTGGTGTTCTAGAAACTACTTTCAGAACAGAAACTGAAACAGACTTATTCGGTGAACAAGCAGTACTTTGTGGTGGAGTTTGTGCTTTAATGCAAGCTGGTTTCGAAACATTATGTGAAGCTGGATATGACCCAAGAAATGCTTATTTTGAATGTATCCATGAAATGAAATTAATCGTTGATTTAATATATCAATCAGGATTTGAAGGAATGAGATATTCTATTTCAAATACTGCTGAATATGGTGATTACATAACTGGACCTAAGATAGTAACAGAAGATACTAAGAAGGCTATGAAGCAAATATTATCAGATATTCAAGATGGTACATTTGCAAAAGACTTCTTATTAGATATGTCACCAGCAGGTGGTCAAGCTCACTTCAGAGCAATGAGAAAGAAAGCTGCTGAACATCCATCAGAAGTTGTAGGAAAAGAAATTCGTAAGCTATACAGCTGGAATGGTGAAGACAAATTAATAAACAACTAATTTGTTGTAATTGAAATTTAACAAGACATATATCTAGTCATTTAGATTAGGTATATGTCTTTTTTTATACTATCAGGAAATTATATATTTTGAAAACTGTGGATAACTTGCTAAGGTAAATTTCCTTTATTTATAGCAGAGTGATATAATGGATAAAGACTATATAAGTTTGAGGTGATTTTTGTGGAAGTATTAATATGTGGTTCAGGAGCCATTGGTATATCAATTGGAGCATCATTATTAGATAGTTCCTTCAATGTTTCCTTTTTTGCGCAAGGAAAAACAAAAGAAGCTATGGAAGAAGGAGGAATACATAGAAGAGGTTTATTTAAAGCCCTAGATTTTACACCAGAAAAATTTAAAGTTTTTGATTCCTATTCAAAAATAAAAGATAAATTTGATTATATATTAGTTTGTGCAAAAACAACAAGCAATGAAGAGATAAGCAAAAATTTAGGTGAAAATAAACATCTTTTAAAAGACAATGGAAAAATAGTTATATTTCAAAATGGATGGCATACAGACAAGGAATATTTAAAATATTTTTCTAAGGAGCAGGTTTATAGTGCAAGAGTTATTACAGGATTTACGAGACCAAAAAGAAATATAAGTGAGATAACTGTACATTCAGCTCCAATACTTATAGGCTCATTATATGGATATGGAACAGATAAAGTAGAGCAATTAGCAAATGGAATAAACAAAGGTGGAATTCCTTGTGAGGTTACAGATGAAGTAGCAAAAGCATTGTGGGCAAAAATGCTTTATAACTGCACATTAAATCCATTAGGTGCAATTTTAAGAGTAAACTATGGAAAACTAGCAGAATGTGAAAATTCAAAATTCATAATGGACAAGGTAATAGAAGAAATTTTTGAAGTTATAAAAGCATCTAACAACACTACATATTGGGAAAATGCTGAAGAATACAAAAAAGAATTTTATGAAAAGTTAGTTCCATCAACTTTTGAACATAGAGCATCAACTCTTCAAGATATAGAAAGAAAAATGAAAACAGAAATAGATACACTAACAGGAAGCATAATTAAGCTTGGCAAAGAGTATGGAATTGAAACACCATACAATATTGTTATTTATAATATTATAAAAGCATTAGAATTCAATTTTTAGAAATATATAAAGTAAAAATATATATGTAATTTTACCCATGTATAAATAAGGAAGAGCTACTTAAAGCAAGTAATACTCTCATTTCTTGATTGGTTAAATTTTCAGCTATATTATTATTAAATGAATTAAAGGGTAATATATAAAGAATTCCCAAACATCAACTAATTCATTATTATTGAATTTATGTTATAACTATTTATGGACGAGCTACCTAATGTACTAGGTACTAATAAGATATTGGTTATAAATTAATATAACCGAAAAAATAAAAAGGAGAAGTACACATATGAAGAAAAAATTAATAGCAGTAATGATAGCAGCGTCAGTAATAGGAGGGACTTCAGTTCCAGCTTTGGCAAAAACAACAGATAATTCTAATATTAATTGCAAGGTTCAGGTAAGTAAAAAATTATGTTCTAGTAGCAATAAATATTTAGGTTTTATAATTGGACAAGTTGGTGAAAATAACATTAAAGATTGTATACAAAATATAATAAATAATAATTGTAAACCATCTAATCCTAATGATAATATTGAAGCGGATAACAACAATTCTAATGATTATCCAGAGAATAATGTAGAAGATAATACAGTAAATAATGATAATGTTGAAAATGATAGTGTTAATGATAATAATTCAGAAATAATTCCACCTAATATGGAGGAGAATAATTCAAACAATGAAAATATTAACTCTCCAATAGTTGATGAAAGTGAAGATAACTTTATAGCTCAGGTAGAACAATTAATTTATCAAAAGGTTAATGAGGAAAGAGCAAAAGTAAGAATATCACAATTATCATATAATTCAACAATGGAGAAATATGCAAGAATAAAATCTAAGGACATGGGAGATAATAATTACTTTAGCCATGAAGACCTTAGTGGAAAATTAATAACAGAAAAGATGAAACAAGATGGAGTTTCTTATAAAGCTTGGGGTGAAAATATCGCTTATATTGGTGGTGTTAGTGATGCCAATAAGTTAGCAGAACAATTTATGACAAATTGGATGAACTCAAGTGGTCATAGAGCAAATATATTATCAACAAATTTTGAAAGTATAGGAATAGGAGTGTACAAGTCTGGAAACAGGGTTTATGCAACTCAAGAATTCTATAAATAAAATTTATAGTTGCAGACAAGAAAGTTGTCTGCAACTTTTTAGTTATAAAAATTGAGATTAATTTGTTTCATTTGTTACAGATGATATAGAAAAAAGAATATATAATTATAACAAATAAGATATTGGAGGAGATTTATATGATAAGAAGAGTTATAAAAATAGATGAATCAAAGTGTACTGGCTGTGGATTATGTGTTAATGCATGTCATGAAGGAGCAATAGGGTTAAAGAATGGTAAAGCAGTTCTTCTTAGAGATGATTATTGTGATGGTTTGGGGGATTGTCTTCCTTCTTGTCCAACAGAAGCAATTTCTTTTGAGGAAAGAGAAGCTTTAGCTTATGATGAAGAGGCAGTTAAGGCTAATATGGAAAAGAAAAAGCTTGAAATCAACATGCCTTGTGGATGTCCTGGAAGTATGAATAAAGAAATAAAAAGAGAAAATAAAAATATAAAGTTAACTATGGAAAGTTGTGAATCTCAATTAAGACAATGGCCTGTACAAATAAAGCTTGTATCTCCAAATGCACCTTATTTTAATGGAGCAAAGCTTTTAATAGCAGCAGATTGTACAGCTTACGCTTATGGAAATTTTCATAATGAATTTATAAAAAATAGAGTAACTTTAATAGGATGTCCTAAGTTAGATGAAGGTGATTATTCAGAAAAGCTTACAGAGATTTTAAAATATAATGATATAAAAGATGTTAAAATTGTAAGAATGGAAGTTCCTTGTTGTGGAGGAATAGTAAAGGCTGTGGAAAAAGCTCTTAAAGATTGTGGAAAAATGATACCTTGGCAGGTTGTAACAATTTCTACTGATGGTAATATTATAGAATAATAAAAACATAGGCAGGAGAGATGTTTATGTTCTTTTCTGCCTCTGCTTTTTAATGTATAAAAAAGTATATTTTAAATTAATTATGTTTGTTAATTTGTTTTTAAATTATAAATAACTCTGGTATCACAAAGATGGTCATGTAATCCTCTTTTTTCAGAGTCAAAAGGAATTATAATATAGCCTATAAATATAATAGAGCTTAAATAACGTCCTATAGTTTCACGATATACTAAATCTAAAAATGATGGTTTAGTATTATTTGATGAAACCACTTTAAGTTTTAAAAGCCATTTCCCAAAAGTAGTTCCTGTATTATATGTAGTTATAACAAAATATAATACTCCTAATAAATAAAATACTATATCCAATGTAGAAAATTCAAATAAAACAGGTTTTGTTAGCATACTAGCTCCATTTATTAATGTTGCTATACCTAGAGGTATCTTTACAAATAATAAAACAATGGCAATTAATAGGTTATCAATTGCAAAGGCTATTAATCTAGGAAGAAATCCAGCATAGTTTAATTCTGGTTTTGTATTTATTATTTCTGTAGTAGCATATTCATTATTCTGCATAATACATTAGCCCCCTATTTCCAACCTTTTCTAGGTACTCTGTAATAACTTGGGCATCTGATTTTTCTTTTGTTCCTTTATATGCTGAGAATAAAGAAGAAAAGAAATCATTAACAGAAGTGTCAGGCTTGTATATTTCTATATCTTCCCCAAGTTCATCCATTATTGAATTTTCTACAGTTTTATAGTCAGCTATCTCATCAATTAATCCAAGTTCTAGAGCCTGATTAGCAGTGTATATTCTTCCATCAGCTATATTTTTAACAGTTTGCACATCCATATTTCGTCCTTCAGCAACTATGCCTACAAATTGTTCATAAGCTTCATCTACATTGCTTTGAAGAATTTGTTTTTGTTCATCTGTTAAATCCTCTCCAGAAGACCCCATTGCTTTATTTCTTCCACTTGTAATATTTACTTCTTTAATTCCAAGCTTATCATACAAATCTTTTGTATTAACAAGAGACATAATTACTCCAATAGAGCCTGTTGTGCAGTTACGATTGGCAAAAATCTTATCAGAAGCCATAGATATGTAATAACCTCCAGAGCAAGCTTGAGATTTCATATATGTCCATATAGGACGATTTGTTGTATCTTTATAGTCCTTAAGCTTTAAGTACAATTCATCACTTTCATAAACTCCCCCACCAGGACTATCAACAGTTAAAAGTATACCTTTGTTAGAAGGTGAATTTTTCATAGATTCAATGTAGTCTAAAATACCTTGATGGTCATAAGATGGAGTATCAAAAATAGAAGATTCACTAGATTCACTAATAGTTCCACTAACTTCTACAACTCCTACATAATCATTTTCTGGAAGTGTTAAAGAAGAATTTAATTCACTTTCTAAAATAGATGTGAATTTATTTCCTTTATCCTCTTCTTCTGGAAATTTACTTTTAGTTATTGCACTAGACACACCAACAAAAACAAATGCAAGTGCAGCAGCTATTAATCCTAAAATTTGTTTTTTATTCATATTTTCATCTCCTAAAATAATTGTGTTTACTATTTAAATATATATGTGATTTTATTATTTGTAAATATTTATATTTTTAGAAGTATTTAAGAAGATAAAAAATTAATTTTTATTTACCATATATACAATAATTCTTCCACCAATAATATTACCAATAGTTACAAAGAATAAGCTTTTTAGTAAAGAGAATAAATCTATATGAATACCATTACAAAAACCTATTGTAAAGTATGAAAAGTTTGCAACTATATGTTCAACACCTAGAAGTACAAAACAAACTATTAAAAATCCACTTATTAAATGATTATTAGTTTTTGAAAAAGCATATACAGCACTGCAAACTAATATGTTACAAATAATACCACTAATTAGCATTTGTATAGGATTTAATGAAAGTTTGTTAGAAATTAAAGAAGTTAAATCGGGTTTTATTATTTGATAAAAGCAAAAAGAAGCAAATACACCTCCAGCTAAGTTTCCAAGCCATGTTATTGTAAGAGATTTAATATATTCTAGTAATTTTAAATGGGAATTGCTAAAGACCTTTCCAGTAAATAAATCAGTCTTCATTAATATTATCAATAATAATCCAAGATAGAATGTAGTAGAAGCTAAATATGCATTATCTGTTTTTTGAAGAGTTATAAGATAACAAAAGCATCCAAATGATATTGAAGCTCCACCTAAAAACTGTTAATAATATATTTTTTCATGTTTTTAATTTCCTTTCAAAAATAGTTAAATATAATATAATAGAATAAAATTTAAAAGTCAATTTTCTTAAAAATAGGAATTTTTTATTGTAATTATCTTCATACTATGATAGCATAAAATTAAGATTAAGATGAAAGGAGAAATTTTTGTGAGTGAGGTAGTTTTTAACTAAGTAATTGAATAAAGGTCTTAAGAATAATAAGAAGTGCTTTAAAGATATTGATGTTCAAAAGTAGTATTTTTGAATGTTTATTAGTTGAACACAAAATTATTAACTTAGGCTTACACTTAGAAAAACACTATTCACAGAAATTCTTAATATATATTTTAATTATGAATTTTTAACTATAGGTGAATTATGTTTGCTTATAGTTTTTTTATTTTGCATGGGTAAACTATATTGTTTTTTCTTGATTTAAAGCTATAAAGGTATCAAGAGAAAAATAATATTCTGCTTTTTATAAGAATTTAATATATGTAATAAAATAGAGTTTTATTAGGTGTAAGCAATATCTTTCAAGCCTTCAATAAGAAAGGATTGTGAAAGAATTATGAATAATAAAACAATAGAAAAATTAAATTATACAAAGCTAAAAGAGTTAGTAAAATCTTATTGTGTTAGTAGTTTGGGTAAAGAGCTTATAGATAAGCTAAAACCTTCTTCAGATATAAAACAGGTTAATAGAAGGCTTGAGGAAACTTCAGAAGGAAGAAGATTATTAGATGCTTCTTATCACATCCCTCTTGAAGGAGTTTTTAATATTAATCCTTTAATAGAAAAAATGGATAAGGGTGGAGTGTTAGAGCCTTCTGAATTAGTTACTATAGGTGATTTTTTAAGAGGTTGTAGAAAGATTAAAAACTTTATAAAAGATAAGGAAGGATATGCAGAAACATTATCAGCTTACGGTGAAAATATAACATCATTAGAATTTATTGAAGATGAAATAAATATATCAATTAAGGGAAGTATTGTAGATTCAGGAGCAAGTAAAGAATTAAAAAAAATAAGAAATAGAATAGATATATGTGAAGGAAAAATAAAAGAAAGATTAGAAAAATTTATAAAAAATCCATCTAATAAAGAAGCTTTACAAGAATTTTTTGTGAGTGAGAGAAATGGAAAATTTACAGTACCAATAAAAGCTTCTTATAAAAATAGAGTGGATGGAACAATTATTGAAACTTCATCAAAAGGAAATACAGTTTTTATTGAGCCTAATGTAGTATCAAAATATTCTTCTGAATTGATTTCATTAAAAGCAGAAGAAAGCATTGAAGAGTATAAAATATTAGCAGAAATAACTGAAATGATTTATGGAAAGCTAAAGGAAATAAAGATAAATATAGAAGTAATAGCTGAGTATGATATGATAATGGCTAAAGCTAAATATAGTAAAGAAATTGGTGGTATAAAGCCAAAGCTTAATGAAATTCAGTATATAAAAATAGTTAATGGAATATATCCACTAATAAAAAATCCAGTACCATTAAATTTTGAGATTGGAAAATCATATAGAAGTCTTATTATAACAGGACCTAATGCAGGTGGAAAAACTGTTGTATTAAAAACTGTTGGACTTCTTACCCTTGCTGTTCAAAGTGGATTTCATATAGAAGCAGATGAAGGAACAGAAATAGCTATATTTAATAAAATATTTGTTGATATTGGTGATGACCAAAGTATAGAAAATGCATTAAGTACCTTTTCTTCTCATGTGAAAAATTTAAGTGAAATTATTAAGGAAAGCAACAAAAATACATTACTTTTATTTGATGAAATAGGAAGTGGAACAGAACCTAATGAAGGGGCAGCTCTTGCAATATCTATATTAGAAGAACTATATAAAAAAGGATGTATAACTATTGCATCAACCCACTATGGAGAAATAAAAAACTTTTCAAATAATCATCCTGATTTTGAAAATGCAGCAATGGAATTTAAATTAGATACTTTAGAACCACTTTATAAACTTCATATAGGAAAATCTGGAGATAGTAATGCCTTGTATATAGCAAAGAAAATGGGTATAAGCGATAAAATAATTGAAAAAACAAAAAGATATATAGAGGATAAAGACTATAATTATGACTTGGTTGAAGAAAGTAAACTTTCTAAAGATAAGACTTATATAAATAGTAAAGAAAAACTATATGAATATAAACAAGGAGATAAGGTAACTTTATTAGATAATAATGAAAGTGGAATAGTTTATAAAGAGAGGGATAGAGATAATAATTTAATAGTTATGGTAAATAAAGAATTTATAAAGGTAAATTATAAAAGGATAAAGCTTGAAATTAGAGCAAAAGAACTATATCCAGAAGGTTATGATATGAACCAGCTTTTTGTATCTTTTAAAGAAAGAAAACTTGAAAAAGATATA
>CACZYK010000061.1 GCA_902785295.1 uncultured Clostridium sp. | reverse complement strand
AAAATCAGATTTAAAATTATATTTTTTCATTGTATCATTATTTTCTAGTAATGATGAAAAATAGTTATATAAAACTTGAGAAAATATTCTATTTGAAATGGCTACCATATTATCTTCATTTTTAAAATATCCAAACATTGCTCCTAAATTTATGGTAGGGTTAAATATATTAAAAGTATTTCTAGCTCCATTCATTATAATATTTAGAGCATAATCTTTTAAATCCTTATTATTTTCTATGTTCTTTATTAAATCATCAAATAATGTATTTTCTTCATTTAATAATAATTTTATAGCTTTTATCATATTTTCTTCATTCCATGAAGCTTTTAAATCCTTATCTATTATCTGACATATCCTACTTACTAAAAAAGGATAACCATTTGTGTAGAAATAAATAAAGTCGACTACTTTGTCTAAATCTAATTCCACACCTTTGTCTTTTTTATACTCTTCTAGCATATTTTTTATTCCTGATTTTGATAAGCTCATATCAATATTAAAAGGAACTGCTATATTCCATGGCGAATTATACTTTCTTTCCTCATCTGGTCTTAGCTTTAATTTTAAGTTCTTTATATCATAAACTCCAGCTAAAATTACTGACTTAAATGTAACTGCTTTACCTTTTTCCCTATCTAAATATTTGTTTCTAAGCATACCTAAGAAATTTAAAAATATTTGATTGTCAGAACTCTTATCCACCTCATCTATTATAAGAATAACTTCTTTATCTAACTTTTTAAGAAATTTAGATATCATTCTAGATAAATTAGGCAATGTAGAAACCTCTAAGCTCAATTTTCTAAATATCTCACTTAAATTTTCATCTACACAATCAAGTGTATCATTAATTAAATTTATAAGTTCTGCTACAAATTTTTCTTCACTACTAAAAACAATATCTCCAATTCCTTCAAAGCTAATACTTATAACCAAATACTTTTCTTTTAAACTATTTTCTAAAGCTGTTAATATTGTAGTTTTTCCATATTGTCTTGGTCTGTTTATTACAAAGTATTCCTCATTTTCTATTAACACCTTTATTTTTTCTAACTTATCACTTATATCAACCATATAATGTTTCTTTGGATTACAAAGACCCGTTGTATTAAATCTTTTCATTTATTTAAATACTCCTAATTTTATTCTATTATCAAATTAATTATATAATATTCTCTTATTTATGTAAAATTAATGTGTTTTAATTTTCTGAAAATAATTCTTTTTAAAATAAAAAGCTATATTCTTTTGAATACAGCTTTATGACTAATTTTTATTTAATTTTAGAATACTGGTATTACAGCACCTTTGTAATTATCTTCTATGAATTTTTTAACTTTATCAGAAGTTAAAGCTTCAACTAATACCTTAGTTTTTTCTGAATTTAAGTTTTCTTTCTTAACAGCTAAAACATTTCTCATATCTTTTATTTTTTCATCATTTTTATCTTCAACATAAATAGCATCTTCATTAACATTTAATCCTGCATCTAAGGCATAGTTTCCATTAATTACTGCTAAGTCAACTTCTTCTAAAGTTCTTGGTAATTGTGCTGCATCAACTTCTGTAAATTCTAAGTTCTTTTTATTTTCTGTTATATCAGCTGGAGTAATTGATTCACCACCATCTGGAATAGCTATTAATCCTGCTTTAGAAAGTAATCTTAAAGCTCTTGACTCATTTGATGGGTCATTTGGAATTGCAACCTTTGCTCCCTCTTTTACATCCTCAATTTTCTTAACTGTATTTGAATAAACTCCCATTGGTTCTATATGAATTTCTGCTGCAACTGCTAAGTCATATCCCTTTTCTTTATTTACTTCATTTAAATAAGCTATATGTTGGAAGAAGTTTGCATCTAATTCCCCTTCTTGAACTGCTGTGTCTTGAGGTAAGTAATCATTAATTACTTGTATCTCTAACTTATATCCTTTAGCTTCTACATCATCTTTTATTTGTTCAACTATTTCATTATGTGGTACTGGTGTAACTCCAATTTTTATTGTTTTATCTTCTTTCTTTGAAGATGAACTTCCACATCCCATTAAGCCTAATGCTAACACCCCTGTTAATAATGCTGATAAAATTCTTTTCTTTTTCATTTAAATCTCCTCCTCATGAAAATTTATTTTGATAATTTTTTATATAAATAATTACCTAAGCTTTGTAAAAGTTGTACTAATATAATAAGAACAACTACTGTTACCCCCATTAATTCTGGTTTCCATCTTTGATAGCCATATCTAACAGCTAAATCTCCAAGTCCACCAGCACCTATGCTTCCTGCCATAGCAGAATAGCCAATTATGCTTATTAATGCTAAGGTTACTCCTGAAACTATTGAAGGAATTGCCTCCTTAAGCATAACTTTAAAAATGATTTGAGTATTAGATGCTCCAAATGATTTTGCTGCTTCTATAACTCCTGAATCAACTTCTTTTAAAGCAGTTTCTATGATTCTTGCTATAAATGGTGCTGAAGCTACTGTAAGTGGTACTATGGCAGCTTCTGGTCCAAGAGATTTTCCAACTACTAATCTAGTAAATGGAATTATTGCTATCATTAATATTAAAAATGGTAAGCTTCTTAGTGTATTTATTATAAAATCAAATATGCTATATATTAATTTATTAGGTCTTAATCCATTTTTATCTGTTACTGTTAAAACTACTGCTGGGAAAAATCCTATAATTACAGATAAAATTGTTGTTGGAATAACCATTATGGCGGTTTCCTGTGATGCTTTACCTAATAAGTTTAATATCTGGCTCAAATCCATATTAAATTACCTCCCATTCAAAATCTTTATCTTTTAAGTATTTTTCTACTATGTTTTTATCTTTTTCTTCTATGTTTATTACTAAACTTCCTAAAACATTATTTCTAAACTTTTCAAGCTTTCCAGAAACTATAGAACAATCTATGTTAGCTTCTCTTGCCATCTTTGTTATTATGGCATTTTCTGAACAATCTGCTGGAAAAAATATTCTTATGTTAACACCTTTTTCTGGTAAAGTTGTATCCTCTTCTTCTCCAAGGAACTTCTTTAATGCTAAGCTTGGCTTTAAAAATAAATCTTCTGCCTTTCCTTCTACTTGAATTTTTCCTCCATCAAGAAGGGCAACTCTCTCACACACTTCTTTTATAACTTCCATTTGATGAGTAACTATAACAATTGTTATTCCAAGCTCCTTATTTATTTTACTAAGAAGAGCTAAAATATCCTTGGTTATTTTAGGGTCTAATGCAGAAGTTGCCTCATCACATAAAAGTATTTTAGGGTCTAATGCTAAAGCTCTTGCAATAGCAACTCTTTGCTTTTGCCCTCCACTTAATTGAGATGGCTTGCTCTTAGCCTTGTCCTCAAGACCTACGAGTTTTAAAAGTTTTATAACCTTCTTATTTATATCATCTTTATTTTTTCCTGACTTTGTACCTTTGCCATCTTTATCAAGTTTTGGTTCGTGATATTTCCACACTTCAAGAGGAAGAGCTACATTATCAAATACAGTTTTTCTTTTAAGAAGATTAAAGTTTTGAAATATCATTCCAAGATTTTTTCTAAAACTTCTAAGTTCAGATTCACTTAAGTCTTTAACTTCCTTTCCCATTACTGTTACACTTCCAGTATCATAGCTTTCAAGACCATTAATGCATCTTAATAAAGTTGATTTTCCAGCTCCACTATGGCCAATTAGTCCATATATTTCTCCTTCTTTTATATTTATATTTATATCTTTTAAAACTTCAGTTTTTCCAAAACTTTTGCCTAAACCTTTTATTTGTATCATTTACTGCCTCCTAAATTTTTTAAAAATTAAAGCACTAGAGAAAAACTCTAGTGCAATTTGCATGCAGTTTTTCTCATCTTTCAGTATATTTTACTGCTGGAATTAGCACCGTTCATAAGTTGCGGTTGCTGGGCTTCATAGGGCCAGTCCCTCCACCTCTCTAGATAAGATATTAAATTTTAAAATACATATTATTCCTATATGAATAATAACTTTCTCTTTCTGTAAATAAACTATATATTTTTTATTCATTTTTGTCAATATATTTTTTTATTTTTTTAATTTTCTGCATTTTTTGTAATGTTATTGTAATCTTTTTCATTTATAATATTAAGTGTCAACTTTACTATCATCCTTATATATTATCATTCTTTTTAGAATGATAAAACCCCAGACATCTCCTCCTCAATCGATGTCTGGGGCTTTTACTTTTATCTTGCAAATAAAATTATTGGCTTTGAACTTATTTTTATCTTCCCATTTTTTATAATTACTTTTTCGTTATCTATTTCATTAATATATTCTCCATCCTGAAGATTTACTTTTACTTCTCCATTTAAACCCTTTAAACTAAATACTCCAATTACTTTTTCTTTACCTTTTTCATAATAGCCTATAACAGTTTGTATATCTTCATCAACATATAAGCTATAACTACCATCTATAAAAATATCATTTTTCTTTATTTTATATAATTTTTGCATTAATGAAGTAATATCTTTTCCTGTATTCCAATCTACTTTATCCTTATCAAAAAGGCTTGGACATTTAGTATTTTCAGTTTCTTGTCCTGCATAAATTAAAGTTGTACCCTTTTGAAAATATTTAAATGCAGTCCAATTTATTAATTGATTTTCATCTTTTATTAAATCCTTAGCTCTTGGATTATCATGGTTTTCTAAAAATCTTAGCTTTATATAATTTTCTGGATAAATTCCTTCTTGTAAATTCAACCTATCTATATAATAACTTAAAGTATTTTCTCCTTTTAAGTATCCAACAAAATAAGGTTGAACATCATAATCATAACATATATCAAAAGCTTGATATACTTCACAATCAGAATTACCATGTATTCCATGTCTTCTTAAATCTATAAGGAAATTAGTATGAACTGATTCTGCAAGCCATATAGCATTTGGTCTTACTTTAGCTACTTCTTCTCTTGCCTTAATCCAAAAATCTACTGGAATTAAAGAAGCCACATCACATCTGAAACCATCAACTATTTCTGCCCACATTTTTAATGTATCTATTTGATAACTCCACAAATCTTTATTATTATAATCTAAATCTACTACATCCCACCATTCTCCAACTCTATTTCCTAAATTTCCATCAGGCTTTTTATAAAAATATTCTGGATGATTCTCTACAAGCCATGAATCTGGTGAAGTGTGATTATAAACTACATCTATTATACATTTCATTCCTAAATCATGTATTTTATTTACACAACTTTTAAAATCCTCTAAAGTTCCATACTCTGGATTAATTTCTCTGTAATTTCTAATAGCATATGGACATCCTAAATCCCCTTTTTTATTTTTAATTCCAATTGGATGAATAGGCATAAACCATATTATATCTGTTCCTAAATTTTTTATTCTTTCTAAATCCTTTTCAACAGCTTTAAAAGTTCCTTCTTCAGTATGATTTCTTACATAAATTGAATAAATAACTTCTCCTCTTAAATTTAAGTCAGTATTTCTTGCCATTTTAATCCCTCCAAAAAAATAAATTTATATGATAACGTTATTATACCTAATACATTCTTAAAATTCTTGCATTATTTTTGTAATTTATATAACAATTCTGATTATATAAATTACAAAGACAGAATAAATATATTTCTCTTTTACCTTACTTAGCTTAAAAAGATAAAAAAATATATTCACTCTGTCTTAATAAAATTCATATTCTCATTATTTTTTCTTATTATTTTTTATTTCTTTTATATATTTATAAACTTCATTATCTAATTTTAAAGCTTCATTTACATCTTCTTTAGATAAATTTTTAAATGCATATTTATAATCATAATATTTTTGAATAATATTTTTAAAATTAATATTTAATTCTTCATCTACCCTCGTTGAAAATCTCATAAGAGTTTCTCCATCTTTAGGAATTAGATTACAATTTTTTAAAAGCAATATTATATCTGCTATAATTCCTTCTAATGCTTCTTCATTAGAAAGCTTTAAAAGCTTGTTTAGTTTTCGTTTTCTTTCAGTTAAATATACTACTAATATTGATAATAATGCTAATAAAGCTATTAATATAATAATATAAGTACTACTATTATTACTATTTATAATTTTTCTTGTTCCACCTTCACCTTCTTCACTAACTATTTCATTGCTTACCTCTACTATTCCTGGTGTTGGGTCAAATATCTTCCATCCATACCCTGCTATATATACTTCAACAAAAGCATGACCTTTTTTAGCATTAACTTCATATGTGCCAGCATTTCTATCCTCTTCGTCTACTACATACCCTTCAACATATCTTGCTGGAATTCCACTTGCCCTACATAATAAAGTCATTGCTGTAGCATATTGAACACAAAATCCTGTCTTTCCTTCAAAAATGAAATAATCTATATAACTTTCTTTTCCTGCATTTTTAGGCAAAGTTAAACTATATACATAAGAGCCACTTCTAAAATAGCTTTCTATTGCCTTTGCCTTAGAATAAGTTGACTCCTCTCCTTTTGTAAGACTTTTTGATAAATTTATCAATTTATCTGAAGTATCATCTGAAAGTTTAGTATAATTATTATTTATAGTTTCTAAATTTTCTTTTTTTGTTTCATAAACTTCTGAAGTTACACACTCTTTTAATACCTCTAAGTATCTTTCATCATTAAGATAAGCAAGCAAAATAGCTTCTTTAGAACCAAGATCAGGATTATCTTTAATATAACTTAAAGCATACCTATTTCCACTTTGAAATGCCTTACCATCTTTTAAAAATAACATATCAAATCCACTTAAATATACATCTTCTCCTGTTGATAGACTACAAGTTTGAGTTTTAGAAGGATGAATTCCAAACTTAGTATTAAATTTATTAGATATATATACTTCTTGCCTTTCTGTTAATTTTGCATTTTTTACTTTTTTTATTACTTCATTATCCCCATTATATTCACCTATTGCTACTAGAGTAATATCTATAGGATAAATTTCTCCACTATTACTTATACTACTTCCGTAAAAGAAATCTTCATTTTCTTCCTTCCATATTCCGTCTTGAAACACATCATAATTTTTCACAATAAAGTATTCTGGATTATTTCCTGTAAATGTATATAAAACAACATCTTCTCCATTAGTTGTAGATTCATTTACATTTCTGCTATTTCCCCACTCAACACTAAAGCCTTTTAGATTTGATTGAGTGTAATTTTGAACATAATCTTTAATACCATCTAAAACTCCTATTTTAGGAAGACTTTTTGGTTTAGGCATTATTATTGCAATAGCTAAAATAATTAAAATTACTACTCCTCCAGTAAAAATCATATACTTATCATTTACGTTCATTTTATTTTTTTTATTTGAAGTATTATTTTTTATTTCTATTATCAATATAAAAAATAAACTTACTAAAAAAAGATATATGAATGTACTATCTGCTTTATAAACTCCTCTTGCATAAAGAATTAAAGGAATAAAATATAATAAAATTAATATTACAACCCTTGTTATTATTACTGAAAAATAGTAAATCATTGAAGAGTATAAAAAAGTTACAATAGTTAAAATAGAACTTGCATATATAAAGTTTCCACTTTCTTTTATCTCTCCTCCAAATACAAGCCTTGCTATATTAAATTCTTCAATCATTCCTGTTGATTTTGCTAAAACAGACCCTACTATTAATATGGCTAGTAATACAGGTGTATAAAGCATTGGACCTTTTTTGCCTTGTTCATTTACCATATCATAAAAAGCAAAAAATATTGTTACTAAAATCAAGATAAGTCCAGAATATAAGAAACTGAAACCTCCATATAGGGAATAAAATATTAATTCACATCCTAATATAGCAAATATTAATGGTATATAATTATTTTTTATTGTACTTTCTATTCTATCCATATCTTATATCCTCTCTAGTACATAATCCTTCTGAAGATAAAATTCTTCTAGCAATATTTTATCTCTGTTATTACCTATAAGTTCAATTGTATGGCACTTATCTTTCATATTGGTTACAAAATCTTGTATTGCAATATCTTTATTACAAGTAATAATTAAAAGGTCATATTTTTCATCTTGAGAAATAACAAATTTATCAAATCTTAATGCAGATACCTCTTCTTTACAGAAAACAAATTTTGAAAAACTTCTTTGAATTTCCTCTATATCACTTATTTTATTTATGTTTGTTACTTCCCATCTATTTTGATTATAAATGCTTACAGAAACATCATATTCACTTAAAAACATCTCTTTAACTATTCCTATAAAGCCCTCAATTAATAAATCTCCATTATCTTGAAAGTTTTCATCATTTGGTATAAATGGATCTAAAATTACTATTTTCTTGCATTTTATACTTGATGCACTTTGTCTTATCATTATTACATTTTTCTTTGATGAAAGCTTCCAATTAACTCTATTTAAAGGGTCACCTTGAGCATATTCTTTATATTCATATCCTGGTGTACCTTGAAATGTATAATTACTTATTCCATCTTCATCCTCTGCTCCTATAGCACTTTCTATAAGCTTTTCTGCACCATCTATTTCTACACACTTAGGTGAAATCATAACATTAGAACTGCTTTCTTCACATTGAATTTTTGTATGGAATAATCCAAAAATACTTGTTATTTCCAAATCTTCAATAGAAATCTCTCCAATTCCTATATGAGAAGCCCATATTTCTATCTCTTTTTCTAGAGTTTCATTTTTTCCTAATGATATTCTCTCTTGTACCTCTTCTAAAGCTGTTATTTTATCACTAATCTTTATTTTATAATCTATAAATGGAATTGGTATTATTGAAGAATTTCTAAATTCTATATTACATGCTATTTTTTGTCCTTTCTCTACATTTTCAGTTAACACTTTTATTGATGATGATAAATTTTCTCTAAATAAAACATATGTTATATAATCTGCTACAGGCATAAGAAGCATCATATACATTATTACATAGTTTTCTTTTACATCAAAAATATATGTAAATATAAAAGATATTAATAACATTCCAAAATAAAAAAACCATCTTCCCATCTAAAGCACCTTACTTGTATTTTTTATAGCTTTATTTACACAGTCTAAGATTATATCTTTAGCTGTTATTCCTTTTACTCTAGCATTTGATGATAAAATAACTCTATGACTTAATACATCTAAAGCAATATCTGCTACATCCTCTGGAAGAACATAATCTCTGCTCTTTATAAAAGCTGAAGCCTTTGATACCTTTAATAATGCAATACTTCCTCTAGGACTTACTCCTAACTCTAAATTAACATTACTTCTTGTATATGATACTATTGCTATTATTAAGTCTTTAATTTCTTCACTTACCTTTACTTCTTCAACTTGATTTTGAAGCCTTATGATTTCTCCTGTTGTAGCTACTGGTTCAAGACTTCTTAAAGGATTCTCTCCTGCAAATCTATTTAAAATTTCTCTTTCTCCTTCACGGCTTGGATATCCTATTGAAAGTTTAAATAAAAATCTATCCATTTGAGCTTCTGGAAGCTTATTTGTTCCTTTACTTTCTATAGGATTTTGAGTTGCAAGAACCATAAAAGGCTCTGGAACTTTATGAGTTATTCCATCTACAGTTATCTGTCTTTCTTCCATTACCTCAAGCAAGCTTGATTGTGTTTTTGAAGATGCTCTATTAATTTCATCTGCTAAAAGGAAATTACAATTTGCACTTCCTTCTTTGTATTCAAATACTCCTGTTGTTGGATTATACATAGTAAATCCTGTTATATCAGAAGCCATTACATCTGGAGTAAATTGTATTCTTTTAAAACTTCCATCAACTGACCTTGCTAAAGCACTTACACATTGAGTTTTTCCAACTCCTGGAACATCTTCTATTAAAACATGACCATTTGTTAAAAGTGCTATAACTATTTTTTCTACTACCTTTCTCTTTCCAACCATTATTTTTTCTATATTATTTATTATTTCTGTTACTTTATTCATTTTTCTCCCCCTTTGTGTACTACTTAATTATATCATATAATATTAACTATTTGTAAATGTTGTCAAAAATTAAACTTTTTTTAATACTTTTAAAACTCCTAATGCTCCTATTGTAAATATTCCTGCTATTATTAATGGAATTTTAGATGATATTGTTTTCTTTGAAGCAATTGAAATATTTTCATCTTTATTTTCTAAAACATTATTTTTATTAACATCTACCTTTTTTTCAGAAATATTATTATAAGAATTTTTATTTTCTTCTAATGCTTTAGGGGGTGTTTCATTTTCATCTTCTATTTTAGTGATAATTTCTTTCTCATTATTATCTTGTTTTAGTATATTAGTTTCTAAATTGTTTTCTTTAAATTTATTATTTTCTAAAGTTTTATCTTTTAATATTGCAACATATTTATAATAGTAATTTTCTAAATCACTTATACTTCCTTCTATAAGTACATTATTATTTTTTTTATCTTTTAAAGTAAAGCTTTTATTAGCTATGCTAAAGCCAAAATCTAAATTTAAATCTTTAGCTACACTTTTAGTTTTTTTATAAAGTCCCCATATTTCACTAAAGCTAAAGTCTGAAATACTATTTTTATCCTGAATACTTCCCATTACTTCTTTTGCTTCTTCTGTAATGTTATTTATATCTTGTTTTGATATATTAAGATTTTCTAGGTAATTTTCTATGTTTTCTCTATATTCTTCTTCTAATCCTATTTTTTCTAAGTCTTCTTTAATATTTGTAATTTCTACTCCTTTTGCTGGAACTGTAAAAAAGAAAAAAATGCTTAAAACTAAAATAAAAAACTTCATAGTACTACTCCTTATAATTAATATTATTTAAAGTATTGACTATATTTTTTAGTTTTAAACATTATATTTTTATTTTATAATTTTTTAACAAGTTCTTTTAATTTTTCAGAAGCACCTTTAACATTTTCTTTTCCAATTATTGAGGATACTACTGCTACTCCATTTATTCCTGAACCTTTTAAAGTGATTATATTATTTTCATTTATTCCACCTATTGCGACTATTGGAATATTTATATTATCTGTTATCTCTTTTAATCCCTCATAAGAAAGTGTAGTTACATCTTTTTTTGTAGAAGTATTAAATACAGCACCACACCCTAAGTAATCTGCTCCATCTTTTAAAGCTTTCTCTGCTTCTTTTAGATTATGGGCTGATACTCCTATTATTTTTCCTTGTGGAAGTATCTTTCTTGCTATGCTACAAGGAATATCACTTTGTCCTAAATGTACTCCTGAAGCATCTATAGCTAGTGCAATATCTATTCTATCATTTATTATTAGTGGCACATTATATTTATCTGTTATTTTTTTAACTTCTTTTGCTACTTCATAAAATTCTAATGAAGAAGCATATTTTTCTCTAAGCTGAACTATACTTGTTCCCCCTAATATTGCTTCTTCTATAACTTCTGTAAGATTTCTTCCTTTTAATAAATCTCTATCTGTAACTAAATATACACTATAATCTATATTATTCATTTATTTTTCCTCTCTTTATAAAATCCTCTTCTTTCATTTTGAAAATTCCATCTATTATTTTCACTCTATAACTTCCACTTCCTTCATTTTCTTTTAAATTTTCAAAAGCAATCTCTCCTGCAATTCCCATAGATAAAACTCCAGAAACAGCAGATATAATATCATTATTTCCACTTCCTAAATAGGCTCCAATAAGAGATGTTGTCATGCACCCTGTACCAGTTACTTTAGTAAGCATTTTATTTCCATTGCCAATTGAAATTACTCTTTCTCCATCTGAAATATAATCTATCACTCCTGTTATTGCAACTACAGAATTTATTTTTCTTGAAAGAAGCTTTGCTATTTTTTTTGAATCTTCTATACCTATTACTTCATCAGAATCAACACCTTTAGCAATTCCTTTTAAACCACAAAGAGCTTTTATTTCTGACATATTTCCTCGTATAACATTAACTTTAACATTATTAAGAAGTTCAAAAGCAGACTCTTTTCTATGAGATATGGAAGCTACTCCCACAGGGTCTAAAACCACTGGAACTCCTATTTCATTTGCTAAAATTCCTGCTTTAATCATGGCTTTTATAGAGTTATCTCCAAGGGTTCCTAAATTTAAAACAAGTGCTGATGCATTTTTTACAACATCTTCAACTTCATAAATAGAATTTGCCATAGTAGGAGACGCACCTATTGCTAAAAGTACATTTGCACAATCGTTAGCTGTTATATAATTTGTAATACAATGAACTAAAGGTTTTTTTTCTTTAACTTTAGCAAAAGCTTCAATTATATCATTAATAATCATAAAACTGCTGCTACTTAAAATGTAATCAAATATAAACATTTTAAGAATTTTACTGTTTCAACGTATCTGCTTTGGCAATGAATAACTTCAAAGCTACTTACATTTG
>CACZYK010000060.1 GCA_902785295.1 uncultured Clostridium sp. | reverse complement strand
CTACGACTAGATTAACTTAAGTGAGGTAATTTGTAAATAGTTTTTGTTAAATTTATTTAATGTATTTTATTTCTTTTAATTTATTTGCTTATTATATATAAAATATATGTTATTGTATTATTCCAGGGCCAACTTGCTTGAGGATTATTTAAAGCAAACACTAAAAATATTATTGCTACCACAAGCATTATTATACCAATAATTCTAGAAATTTTCTTATTCATTAAAATCATCTTCCAAATTGAATATAGCCTATTTTCATTCTTTATACATTAAGCACATATTTTCATCTGTAACTAATTCATTTTTTCTATAAAATCCTTCAGTTTGTTCATTTCTTAAAGTTAAAAGAAAAATTTTATATATTCCCTTACTTTCTAAAGTTTTTATAAACTCTTTTAAAATTTTTCTTCCAAGACCTTTTCCTTGCATTTTATTATCTACGCAGAATTCTAGAATTTGAAAATGAATTCCATCATAATATTGCTCCCCTCTTCCCATAATAAAACCAACTAATTTTTTATCTTCATAGCTTGCCATTCCACAAAACTTTGGGGTATTAATTATGTCTGTTAATCTTTCTTTTGCTTGCTCTATTGTCCAATTATCATTCCATGGTTCTTTGTTAAATGCATTTACAAATAATACTGCTAAATCGTCTATTAATTCTATTGTTATATCTTTCATTTTTTATCATATCCTTCTAAATACAAATATATTTTTCTAATATTTTTATTACGTTTTCAACACTTCCAGATTATCAAAGGCTTTAGGATAATTTACATCACTATCCATATGTAATTTAAACTTTAATTTATCAATTAATATAATTATTATGTGATAGAAATTCTATATCTATAATGAAAAACCTTTAAAAACACTTAAAATTTATATCAAAAAATTTTGTTTTTGACACATTATTGTCACAAAGTCTTTCTATAATAAAATCATAAGATAAATAAAGTTTTTCATATTAAATCCCTATTTTAATAGTCATCTCTCCCAAGATGACAAAAGCCTAAGATATCCCCCAATATCTTAGGCTTTTTTATTTCGTTATTTAATTATATTATTTTCTAAATAATATATAACTTGTTATATTTAATAACATATTAATATTTTTCTACTATATTAAATTGTTTGAATTTTTATATTTATATATCTTTTATTGTGTTTTTTCACAAAAAGTTTAAATATTTTTAAACTTTTTTTGTATTATTTACATATTTTTATTTTTTATATTTATTTTCTATTTACTTATATATCTTTCCATGTTACTATATTTCCTGTCATAAAAAATTTAGGAGATGTTTTATTATGAAATTTAAAAAATTAACAAAAGTTTTATCAGCAGTACTTGTATCTTCTGCATTATTTGCTGCAGTTCCAGCTTCAGCTGCTACTTATCATGGAGCTCCAACTTATGCTCAAAATCAAGGATATTACAATCAAACTATAAAAGTTCAAGATGTTAATGTAGATTTTGTTACTACTTATGTTCACTCTGGAAACAATGTTTATAGAACTTCTTATGGTGTTTGCAAATATACAGCTAACATAATAGTAAGCAATAACTCTTACCACAAAACAATAGTTATGCATCATCAAACTTGGGATGGAAGTTGGATAGATTCAGATAAAGCAACTTATGTAAAATCTTTAGGTAATGGAAAAGAACTTTGGACTCTTTCAGGATATATAGATAGTCCTGCTCAATTTGTTTTCAACTATAAGGAAGCAAATGCTTGGGATAATAATAATGGAAGAAACTATAAATTAGCTGATTTCAATTAATATTATTTAGTAAATAAATTTAAAGACCTAAACTCATTTTAGATTGAGTTTAGGTCTTATTTTTGCAATTTTATTATTTAGTTGTTTTATTAATAGATTGCTACCTATTAATTGTTTCTTACTTTGTGCTATATTTGTATAATTAGATAATATAGTACCACTCATCACTTTGTAATACCTCACTAGTTTTCCCTTTTTCTTTATTTCCTTGTTTATATTCTAGTTCTTGATTTTTAATACTTACTCTAGTATTAGCTGGAATAGAGGTAGTAATAAAAGCATTTCCTCCAATCACTGTATCATGACCTATTACAGTATCGCCTCCTAGAACAGTAGCACCAGAATATATGGTTACATTATCTTCAATAGTTGGATGTCTTTTCTTTCCTGATAGCTTTTGACCCCCTCTTGTAGATAAGGCACCAAGTGTAACTCCTTGATATATCTTTACATAATCACCAATTATAGCTGTTTCTCCTATTACAATACCAGTTCCATGGTCAATAAAAAAATATTTTCCAATAGAAGCTCCTGGATGAATATCAATTCCTGTCTCTCCATGAGCATACTCTGTCATCATTCTTGGAATAAGTGGAACTTTAAGAAGATATAATTCGTGGGCGATTCTATTAATAGTAGATGCAATTAATCCTGGATAAGTAAGTACAATTTCTTCCTTATAGCTTGCTGCTGGGTCTCCATCAAAAGCAGCTTGCAAATCAGTTTCTACCAAACTACGAATTTTGGGAATCTGATAGAAAAAATCTACGCATCTATCATAAGCCTCTTTTTTAAGACTTATTTCATCATAATTTTCAAACTCTTTAGAAAAACTTAAAGCTAATGCAATCTGTTTGTTCAAATGATAAAATGTATCTTCTACTAATACAGAAAGAGTATTACTAGCATTATAAATTTTTACACTTTTATCTCTAAAATACCCCGGAAATATAATTTGCAAAAGCTTTTCTACTAGTTCTATAATTCTTTTTTTGTTTGGTTTATTAAAAATATTAATTTCATCAATATCTTTTCCACTTTTATAATCTTTTAAGATGGAATCAACAATGTGTTCTACTTCTTTTTCTATAGGTCTAGCTGTTATTTTATTTTCTTTCAAAATTATCACCTACTATATACATTTATTATTGAAGCTGTTACATCAATAACTATTCATACAATACATAGTATATTTTTATATTGTAATTAAAATTCTTTTTGCAACAGCTCCAACAATTCAATATTTTATTAATTTTCTTATATTAGAGAACGAATTCCCTTTACTAACTCGTCAATATCTTCTGGTGTATTATAAACTGCTAAGGTTGGGCGTACTACACCCTCTAATCCATAGCTTCTTAAAATTGGTTGAGCACAATGATGTCCTGTTCTAACTGAAATTCCTAATTGGTCTAAACGTTGTCCTACTGCATCAATGGAATATCCATCTAATACAAATGATAATGCACTAGATTTTTCTCTTGCAGTTCCAATTAAATGTAAGCCTTTAATTTTAGCTAACTCTTTCATTCCATATTGAATTAACTCATGCTCATGTCTTCCAATATCTGCAATTCCAATATTTTTAACATAAGAAAGTGCCTCTCCTAATGCTACTGCATCTCCTATACTTCCTGTTCCTGCCTCAAATTTATTTGGTGCAGGGTTATAAATTGTTCTTTCAAAGGTTACATCTGCAATCATATTGCCACCACCATGATATGGCTTTGCCTCTTCTAAGACTTCTTTTTTACCATAAATAGCACCAATTCCTGTTGGTGCATATACCTTATGACCTGAAAATACAAAGAAATCTGCATCTAATGCTGTCACATTTACTGGTATATGTGCAATAGATTGAGCACCATCAATTAAAATTCTTACTCCATGTCTGTGGGCAATTGCAATAAGCTCTGCTACTGGTGTAATAGTTCCTAATACATTGGATACATGAGTAACAGATACAAATTTTGTATGCTTAGTAAACAGCTTTTCATATTCTGAAAGAATAATTTGTCCACTTTTATCTACAGGAATTACCTTAATTACTGCTCCAGTTTCTTGTGCTATTAATTGCCAAGGTACAATATTAGCATGATGCTCCAACATAGAAATAATAATTTCATCTCCAGGTGAAAGCAATGGCTTTACATAAGAGTGTGCTACTAAATTAATTGCTTCTGTAGTACCTCTAACAAACACAATATTATCCTTAGATGGTGCACCAATAAAATCTGCTACAATTTGTCTTGCTCCTTCAAAAGCATCTGTTGACTTTGCTGCTAATGTGTGTGCTCCTCTATGTACATTTGAATTTTCATGCTCATAATAATAACTTAATCTGTCAATGACTTGCTTTGGGCGTTGAGTAGTTGCACCATTATCAAGCCAAATAAGAGGGTGATTATTCACTGTTTCTCTTAATATTGGGAAATCTTCACGAATTTGTTCTAGTGTTTTTGTTCCTACTATAATTTGACTATTTCCCTTTTGACCACCTACTGTATTAGTAGCTTCACTGCTTTTTTCTACTGCAACATTAATTTCTCTAGAATTTGTTGCTGCTTGCTGACTTGAAATAACTTGTGGTGAAAAGCTTTGAGTAGCTGTAGTTTTTTCTGATTCCCAATTCCAAGGACTATTATTAGCATATTCCTCAAGCTGTGGAAATAATTTTTCTGCTTTTTGCTCTGCTATATTAACAATTTCTGTATCTCCTGTTGTTACTAGATTTTCAACTCCTTGAACACATACCTCTGGTTCAAAAATGCTTCCATCTATATCTCCAAACAGTTGATTAGCAAGTGTCTCTAATTCAGCCTCTGATGGTAGTCCAAAGCTTTCCGCATTTCCTCCATAATTACTCGTAATCATGGTATTCACCTACCTCAACGTCTTCTAATACTGCAATTGCATCATCTGCTAAAATTGCTGCTGAGCAGTATAGAGATAAAAGGTAAGATGCTACTCCTTTGTCATCAATTCCTCTAAATCTTATAGATAAACCTCTTGAATGTTCATTTTTAAGTCCTGCTTGATAAAGACCAATTACACCACGTTTTGCCTCTCCTGTACGTACCAAAAGAATATTTGTTTTTCCACTTTGGCTCTTAGGATTCTTTAATCCATCTACTAAAAGCTTATCTGTTGGAACGATTGGAATTCCTCTCCAAAGGATAAAAGTACCACCAGCAATATTAGCAGTTACAGGTGGAACTCCACGTTTTGTACATTCTCTTTCAAAAGCAGCAATTGCTCTTGGATGTGCTAAGAAAAATGATGGTTCTTTCCATACCTTGCTAATTAATTCATCTAAATCATCTGGTGTAGGTGCTCCTGTTCTTGATTGAATTCTTTGAGATTCAGGAACATTTTTAAGTAAACCATAATCATCATTGTTAATTAATTGACTTTCTTGTCTTTCACGTAAACTTTCAATTGCTAATGAAAGTTGTTCATTTACTTGGTCATATGGTGCACTATAAACATCTTCAATTGTAGTATTTATATTTATGATAGTAGAAATAGAGTTTAAACGATATTCTCTTGGCTCTGTTTCATATTCAATGTAACCATCTGGAATAATATCTGATTTTTTAGTTTGACTGCAAAGTACATCAAGAGGTGTTTCACCTTCAACTACTTTATTTACACGATAAATTCCTGTTTCAAGACCTTTAAACTCTAATAACTTTGTAATCCACTTTGGTGTGATAGCACCATATTGTGGTTTTGTTTTTGTTACATTGGCAAGATTATATGCTGCTTTTGCTCCCAATGCCTTAATTTTTTGTTCTTCATTTGACATACAAATGACCTCCTTTTTATAAAATAATTTATATTGAATACTTTTTGAGTATTACAACCATGCTCCTTCGTTAGAAAATATAACATTTTTGGCAGCCTCTATGCCTCCCTTTAAATTGTACATTGGACCCTTGTAGCCTGCCTCTCTTAGTGTATTAATAGCAAGAATACTTCTTTTTCCTTCTCTACAAATAAAGATGGTATCAATCTCTGGATTTAATTCCTTTTGTCTTCTTGCTAGCTGACCAATTGGAATTGCAACTGCATTAGGGAAACGATGGATTGCCCTTTCATGAGGCTCTCTTACATCTATTAAAGTAAGCTGTTCTCCCCTATCTATTCTTGCCATAAGCTCCTCTATTTCAATTCCTTCTACTGGAACTTCATTTTCATTTGTTTTTAATCCACAAAAATCTTCATAGTCAAAATCTTGAATATCAACAATGGATGGATTTTTACCACAAAGTGGACAATTTTCGTTTTTATGAACTGAAATAATATTATGGCGATTATGCCAAGTATCAATAATTTGCATTTTTCCAATTAAACTTTCGCCACCACCAATAATAAGCTTTAACGCTTCATTTGCTTGTGTACTTCCAATAATTCCTGGTAGTGGGCTAATAACGCCACCTTCTGCACAAGTTGGTACTGAACCAACAGGTGGAGGTGCTGGGAATTGACATCTAAAACAAGGTCCTTTATCTGCATTATAAACTGTAACTTGACCTTCAAATTGATATATAGCTCCAAACACTAAAGGCTTATTTAGTAAAAAACAAGCATCATTAATTAAATATCTAGATTTATAATTATCAGTACAATCCACTACAACATCATATGGCTCAATAATTTCTGCGATATTATCTGCCTCTAGCTTAGCATTTACAGCTTCTATTTTAATTTTTGGATTAATCTTCTTTATAAAATCTTTTGCTGAAGCAACTTTTGGTCTTTTAACATCTCTTTTTCCATAAATTACTTGACTTTGTAAATTGCTTAATGCTACTTCATCAAAATCTACAATTCCAAGCGTACCTATTCCTGCAGCTGCAAGATATTGTACTACCGGAGAGCCTAATGCTCCTAATCCTAAAATAACAACCTTAGCAGCCTTTATTCTTTTCTGCCCCTTTATTCCAATTTCTCTTAACATTAAATGTTTGCTAAATCTATCTATTTCTTCATCATCAAAAGAAACTTCTTTTCTTCTTTCATCTGAAATTATGCTTTCTGTTGGAGCACCACCTGCAATAACTGGAAGTAATAATAACTCTTCCTGCTCATTAAGTGGTGCATCCCATTTTTCTTTTTTTGTTACATTTTCATCATTTTTATATAAATTCACAAAATCTCTTAAGCTTCCATCTTCATTAAAAATTGTTTTTTTCACCTCTGGATATTCATCCTGAAGTTGAGTTAAAATATCTTTTATTGTATCTCCTTCTAAGAGAAGTTTAGATTTTCTATTTACAAATGTTCTAAGTGTTGCAGATATATATAATGTTATTTGCATTGTATTTCCTCCTCAATGATTTCTTCCATATTATTTTCTTTATTTATAACTTTTACAAAGCTTCTAACTTTACAGTTTGTTTTATGATAAGCTATTTTAATAGAAATAATAGGATAAGACTGTTCAGGTATCATATAAAGCATGTCCTTTTTTGATGGAACTGCATCATACTCTGGATGGGAATGATAAAAACCAAGAATAAGAAATCCTTCCTTTATTGCTTTTTTTTCTTGCTCAATCATTTCAATAGGAGAAATCAAAAAATTGTTTTCCTTGCTACCATCCTTTGAAATATTTGTCATAGTAACTATCTTTTTTACAACCTTTATATGTTCTACCTGACTTCCAAGCAAAATTCCACAGCACTCTTTAGGATATTCTTCTTTTGCATGCTCTAACATAATCTCCATTGTATTATTATCAAAAATCACTATTGTTACCTCCATTCCAAAATATGAAAAATTGGAGATATTTTATAGAAACTTCTATTAGTTCTCCCCAAATAATGGAGTTGATAAATATCTATCCCCTGAATCTGGTAATAATACAACAATATTTTTGCCTTCATTTTCTGGTCTATTAGCAAGAATAGTAGCTGCCTTTAATGCTGCTCCTGATGAAATTCCTACTAAAATTCCTTCACTTACTGCAAATGCTTTACCTTCTTTAAAGGCATCTTCATTTTCAATTGTAATAACTTCATCATATATTTTTGTATTTAATACTTCAGGAACAAAACCTGCTCCAATTCCTTGTATTTTATGAGCTCCTGCTGTTCCTTTAGAAAGAACTGGACTTCCTGCTGGCTCTACTGCTACAATTTTTACATTAGGATTCTTTTCCTTTAAAAATTCACCTACTCCTGTGATAGTTCCACCTGTTCCAACACCAGCTACAAAAATATCTACCTTACCTTCTGTTTGTTCCCAAATTTCTGGACCTGTTGTATTTTTATGAACTTCTGGATTAGCAGGATTAGTAAATTGACCAAGTATTACAGCACCTGGAATACTTGCCTTTAATTCTTCTGCCTTAGCAATAGCTCCCTTCATTCCCTTTGTTCCATCTGTTAACTCAAGCTGTGCTCCATATGCCTTTAAAAGATTTCTTCTTTCTACACTCATAGTTTCAGGTAAAGTGAAAATTGCTTTGTAACCTTTGGCTGCTGCAACAGCTGCTAAACCAATTCCTGTATTTCCTGATGTTGGTTCAATAATAGTTGCTCCTGGCTTTAGTTCACCTTTTTCTTCCGCATCCTCAATCATTCCTAAAGCAATTCTATCTTTTACTGAACCTGCTGGATTTAAGTATTCTAACTTTGCAAAGATATTAGCTTTCTTAATACCCTTTTTTTCTGAATATCTACTAGCCTCTAATAATGGTGTATTTCCTACTAATTCTAATGAACTTTTAATAAACTTACTCATATAAATTCCTCCCTATATAACCACTCTTTTAAATATATATAATTTAATTCATACCTTTTTTATATGTTTACTATGTTATTTATATATTATCACCAATTCATAAATTTGTCAATGAAATTTTTAACATTTATCGACATTTTTGTTTTTTTATTTTATTAAGTTTTATTGCCATTTTTGCAATTATTCTCACTTTAAAAGTGGATATAAAAAAATTTAACCCATAAAAGCAATATAACATATATGCTTTTATGGGTTAAAAATTTCTATGTTGTAATTCTTTTATTATTACCATCTATTCTATAATTTTAATTGGTTCTTCACTAACATTTTTATTTTCAATAATATTAAATGCTTTTAATACAGGATTTTCTCTATCCATTAATGATAAAATTAAATAATTTACTGTTGAGTCATAAGCAAGACGCTTATCTTCCTCAGAAGGTCTTGAAGGTGACTCTGGATGAGAATGAAAGTTTCCAAGCATTACAAGCTTATTTGCTCTCATATCCTTTATTGCAGATAATTGTTCCTTTGGATCCATTGAAAAATGTTCATTGCTGTTATCAATGTTTTTAAGAAGATATACTTTTTCAACATATTTTTCATCATTTTCTTTTTTGAATCCAGCAATTAATCCACAAGCCTCATTTGGCAAGCCTTTTATTGCATGGTTTAAAATAATATCATAATCCTTTTTCTTTAAATATATCATTTAATATCCCTACTTTCCATCACATTCAGCTTGTTCATAATCAATTAATTTTGTTATGGTAGGATGTTCTCCACAAACTCCACAATCAGGAACTTTTTTAGGAAGTGTTATAGTACGGAATTCCATTTTTAATGCATCATATGTTAATAATTTTCCAACTAATAAATCCCCTACTCCTAAAATATATTTAATTGCTTCCATAGCTTGAAGGCTTCCAATAACTCCACCCATAGCCCCAATAACTCCAGCTTGCTTACATGTTGGTACTGCATCCTTTGGTGGAGGATTTTTAAATACACATCTATAGCATGGTCCTTGTCCTGGAACATAGGTCATAAGTTGTCCCTTAAATCTTATAATTCCAGCATGTGAAAATGGTTTTTTAGCCATTACACAAGCATCATTTATTAAAAACTTTGCTGGGAAATTATCTGTTCCATCAATTATAAAGTCATAATCCTTTATTAAATCCATAATATTTTCTGATGTTACAAATTCACGATATGTATTTACTGTTACATCTGGATTTATAGCATTCATAGTTTCCTTTGCTGATTTTACCTTTGCTTTTCCAACGTCATTTGTTGTGTGAATAATTTGTCTTTGTAAATTAGATAAATCAACTTCATCGGCATCAACTATTCCTATTGTTCCAACACCAGCTGCTGCAAGATACATAGCTGCTGGAGCACCAAGACCTCCAGCTCCAATTATTAATACTTTAGCATTTAATAATTTCTTTTGTCCCTTTGCACCAACTTCTTTTAATATAATATGACGAGAATATCTTTCTAATTGTTCATTTGTAAATGCCACTAAAAACATCCCCCTCCCATAAAGTATATAAACTCTACTGAATCATTTTCCTTTAATTTTGTAGTTTCAAAATCTGCACGCTTTAAGAATTCATCATTAAGACTTACTGTTACATATTCTGCATTTTCTACCTTTTCTTCTACTATAAGTTCTGAAACTGTAATTCCATCTCTTACTTCTTTTTCTTCACCTGCTATTTTTATTAACATTACTTTACCCCCCTAATATTAAGTATTTCTTCTATTTCATTTTTCTTTTTTAAGCCTCTTATTCTGTTTATTTCCTCTCCATTCTTAAAAAGAACCATAGTTGGAGAAGCTAAAACATCATAATCTTGAGCAAGCTTTTCATCAAAATTAACATTAACCTTTACTACTTTTAATTTATCTTCATATTCTTCTTCTAAATCCCCTAATATTGGAGATAAGCGTTTGCATGGAATGCAAGAATCAGAATAAAATTCCACAAGCACAGGTATTTCTGATTTAAGAACCTCTTTTTCAAAGTTCTCCTCATTCACTCTTATTGCCAATTAATTCACCGCCTTTAGTTATACTTTTATTAGCTTTTACTCTTCTACCTTCTTAACTATAAGATTATAAGTTCCATCTTCATTATCTATTAGTTTTAAAATTTGATGTCCTTCTTCCTTAAGACTTCTTGGAACATTTTGAACTGGTTCCCCATCATTCATTCTTACTGATAAGATTTCTCCATCTTCTAATTCTTCTATTGCTACCTTTGCCTTAACAAAAGTTAATGGGCAAACAACATCTGTTATATCAACTGTATCTGTTATATTAAAATTATCCATTATATGCCTCCTTAATAACTTCTTTAAATTTTTCTTCACCAACTCTATCTATTGTAAATTTAAATCTTTCTCCTGGTTTTGCATTATCAGCAAAAAATTGTATTGCAGCATCTGTTACACGATAAAGTTGTTCTTCATCTTTTATTAATGGTAAGAAAGAACTTCCTTTATTAATTGTATTTCCAAACAATCCTCCAAATGATACAATATAAGCACTCTTTCCTTCCCAAGCTCCTGTTGGACATGATTTTTCACAACGTCCACAATAAGTACACTTGTCAGTATCAACTGTTAATTCATTACCACTTATTTTTATTGCTCCTTCACGACATGCCTTTTCACAAACACCACAAAAGATACATTTATCTTTTTCCCAATGAACATCACTTGCACCTTTTACTCCAAGGTCATTTTCTTCTGCCTTTAAGCAGTTATTTTGACATCCAGTTACTCCAAATTTAAATTTATGAGGAAGTTCTCTTCCAAAGTATCTTGCATCAAGTTCTTGTGCAATTTTATATGTATCAATATTACCACTTGGACATATTTGATTTCCTTGACACGCTGTAACAGTACGAACTCTTGGTCCACATACTCCTGGCTTACATCCACCTTTTGCAAGCTCTGCCTTTACTTCTTCTATATCCTCAAATTTAATAAATGGAATTTCAACTCCTTGTCTTGATGTTAAATGAACATAACCTTGTCCATATTTTTCTGCAACTTCATATATCTTTTTTAAATTTTCTGCTGTTAAATTCCCACCTACTACTTGAAGCCTAAGAGAAAAGTTTCCCTTTTGCTTCTGTCTCATGAAACCACCTTTTTTTAATGATGAATAATCTATCGCCATAAAATAACCCCCTTAATTTATTTATATTAAGCATTAATTGCTTGATTAAAATCTTCTATTAAATCTTCTATATCTTCAATTCCAACACTAATACGTATTAAATCGTCATAAACTCCAGCTCTTTCTTTTTCTTCTTCATCACTATGTGAGTAAATTGTAGAATGAGGATGTATTACTAAAGTTTTTGTATCTCCAATATTAGAAACCCTAAGTGCATACTTTAAATTATTTATTATTGAAAAAGCTTTTTCCTTTGAGCCAACCCTAATTGTTACCATAGCTCCATAGCCATTTTTAAACTGCTTTTTTGCAATGTTATTATATGGACTACTCTCAAGCCCTGGATAATTTACAGAAACAATTTTTTCATTGTCTTCAAACCATTTAGCTAATTTATATGCATTACTGCATGAGCGTTCCATACGCAAACCCAATGTTTCAAGACCTAGGCTATTAAGATAAGCATTAAATGGTGAAAGACAAGCACCTGTGTTTCTAAATAATGCATCCCTAAGCTTTGCAACATATGCAAATGGTCCCATCTTTTTATATTTCTTCATAGATGGATATCTATCTTCATCCCACTTAAATTTTCCACTATCTGTAATGACTCCACTTATAGAGTTTCCACTACCATTTATGTATTTAGATGAAGAATTAATAACAATATCTGCTCCAAGCTTGATAGGTTTTACCAAATAAGCGGTAGCAACTGTATTATCAACAATAAATAAAATATTTTTTTCCTTTGTAAATTGTGAAATTTTTTCTATATCTATTACATCTAATTTAGGATTTCCTATAGTTTCTGCAAAAATAACCTTTGTTTTTTCTGTTACATTTTTTTTAAGTTCATCAACTGTCATTTCACTAACATATTTTGTTTGAATTCCTAAATTCTCTAAATCATTAAAAAGTCCAATTGTTCCACCAAATATTCCTGAACTTGCTATTATTTCATCTCCACTATTTACTACATTTACTATTGCATTAAAAATTGCTGCCATCCCTGATGCACAGGCAACTGTGGCAATTCCTCCTTCAAGTAATGTAATTCTTTCTTCAAATGATGCTACTGTAGGATTATTAATTCTTGTGTAGGAAAAGCCAGGCGCCTTATTTAAAAATATTTTTTCTAATTTTTCTGCTGATTCTTGCTCAAAAGCATTGGATTGATATATTGGAGTTAAGGTTGCCCCTGTTCTTTTTTCACTTTCTATATTTCCATGTAAAAGTGAAGTATTAAACTTTAATTTATTTTTCATAAAATATTCACTTTCCTTTATGTGTTGTAGTATTTTAAATGCAAAAATATTTTAAGTAACATTTGCCATTAAAGTCTATATTTTTTTGCTTTCATTATTCTTACTATTTTTATATGTTTTCTATGTTTTAGTATAGAATAGCTTTTTTCTTTTGTCAAGTAAATTTATGGTATATTAATCATATATTTTATATCTACTTTATAATTTAGTTTTTTCATTTATATAAAATTTCTTTCAAATCACTATTTTAAATGTTTTTCTACTATATTAAATTTTTTGAATTTTTATATTTATATGTATTTTATTGTATTCCTTCACAATAATTCCAAATATTTTTAGACTTTTTTTGTATTATTTACATATTTTTATTTTTAATATTTACTTACAGTTCTCTTCATGGTATTATCTTCCTGGGATGAAAATAAATTATTAATTTTAAAGGAGTTTTTATTATGAAATTTAAAAAATTAACAAAAGTATTATCAGCATTACTTGTATCTTCTGCATTATTAACTGCAGTTCCAGCTTCAGCTGCTACTTATCATGGTGCTCCAACTTATGCTCAAAACCAAGGATATTACAATCAAACAATAAAAGTTCAAGACGTTAATATAAATTATGTTTTTGCTTATGTACACTCTCCATATAATATTTATAATGATACTTATGCTATGTATTCATATACAGCTAATATAATAGTAAGCAATAATTCTTATAACAAAACAATAGTTATGCATCATCAAACTTATACAGGAGAATGGGTAGATTCAAATAAAGCAACTTATGTAAAATCTTTAGGTAATGGAAAGGAACTTTGGACTCTTAATGGAGTTATAGATAGACCTGCTCAATTTGTTTTCAACTATAAGGAAGCAAATGCTTGGGATAATAATAATGGAAGAAACTATACATTAGCTGATTTCAATTAATATTATTTAGTAAATAAAAATAAGACCTAGACTCGTTTTAGATTGAGTTTAGGTCTTGTTTTAATTCTAAATATTTTTCTACTATATTAAATTGTTTGAATTTTTATATTTATATGTTTTTTATTGTATTTTTTCACAATAACTTTAAATATTTTTAATTTTTTTTTGTACTATTTACATATTTTTATTTTTTATATTTATTTTTTATTTACTTATATATATTTCCATGTTACTATATTCCCTGTCATAAAAAATAAATTTTAGGAGATGTTTTATTATGAAATTTAAAAAATTAACAAAAGTTTTATCAGCAGTACTTGTATCTTCTGCATTATTTGCTGCAGTTCCAGCTTCAGCTGGTACTTTCCATTTCGCACCAACTTATGATCAATGTTCAGCATATTACTCTAAACCTGTACAAATTCAAGATATCACTATAACTGGTACTTGTGCTTATATACACAGTAATTCTAATGTTTATAGAGATACTTATGCTACTTATTCTTATACTGCTAATTTAATAGTAGACAATAAGTCTTATCACAAAACAATAGTTATGCATCATCAAAATTCTGATGGAAGTTGGTCAGATTCAAATAAAGCAACTTATGTAAAATCTTTAGGTAATGGAAAAGAACTTTGGACTCTTTCAGGATTTATAGATGGTCCTGCTCAATTTGTTTTCAACTATAAGGAAGCAAATGCTTGGGATAATAATCAAGGACAAAACTATACATTAAGTGATTTCAGAAGTAGTCAATATTAAACAAGTGATAAATGAGAAATCAAATTCAGTAGTTGATTTCAGACAATATTATATTTAGTAAATAAATTTAAAGACCTAGACTCATTTTAGATTGAGTTTAGGTCTTATTTTTGCAATTTTATTATTCAGTTGTTTTATTAATATAATTTGTTCTATATTTAGAATACATAATCTTTTGTGCTTTATATAATCCATAATATCCTGAAAGAACATAGCTAAATGCAATTGCTAAAAGGAAAAATGGCATTCCATCATAGCCAAATAGTTCAAAGCTTATTAATAAGGAAGTAATAGGACAATTAGTTACCCCACAAAATACAGATGTCATTCCAATAGCAGTGCATAGGGTTGGGTAAAATCCAAAAATGTTACCAAATAAACAGCCAAAAGCAGCTCCTATAAAAAATGAAGGTACAATTTCTCCTCCCTTAAACCCAGCTCCTAAAGTTATTGCAGTAAATAGCATTTTTAAGAAAAATGCTTCTGGTCTTACTGTTCCATCTATACATTTTGAAATAACATTCATACCTGCTCCATTATATGTTTGGTCTCCCACAAGTAATGTTAATAAAATTATTATGCATCCTCCTACAATTATACGAATATATGTATTTTTAAAAAATTTTTTATATAAAGCTTGAGATTTATGGAGCATAATACAAAAAACAATACTTACTAAAGCACATAATATTGCAAGAAAAGATATTTTTATAGAAGAAATTATATTAAGTGCTGGGATATTTGAAATATCAAAAAATTTTTCAGAAGCTCCAAAATATCCTGCAATTCCATGAGCAACAAGGGAAGAAATTACACATGGAAGTAAAGCTGAATAATGCATAATTCCAACAGTAACAACTTCCATTGAAAAGATAGCAGCTGCCATAGGAGTTCCAAAAAGTGATGAAAATGCTGCACTCATTCCACACATGATCATTACATGCTTATCCTTATCATTAAAGCGAAATAATTTTCCTAAGCTGTTTCCAATACTTCCTCCTAATTGAAGTGCTGCTCCTTCACGTCCTGCTGAACCACCAAATAAATGAGTAATTAATGTTGATATAAAGATTAATGGTGCCATACGTAATGGTATCTCTTTATTTGAGTGAATTGCAGATAATACTAAATTTGTTCCTGTATCATTTTCATTGTGAAGAAGTTTATATAACCAAACTATTATAATTCCTCCAAGTGGAAGTAAGAAAATAAGCCATGGATGGCTCATTCTTTTAGAGGTTACAAAATCCATACAATAAAAAAATGCAGTTCCAACACCTCCAACTAATATACCAGAAAAAATAGAAAAAATAATCCATTTTAGTGCTATTTTTAATCGTTGAAGATTATGTTTTATCTTGTTTTTTAAAAATTCGTCCATAATTATTTTATCCCCCCAAGATAGTAAAAAATTCTTCTTTTTATTAATCACCTTCTTATATTATAACAAATAAAAAGGCAGAATAAATATATTGTTTTGCTCTTCTGCCCTGCTGACTCTAAGTTAAGACAAACAATATATTTACTCTGCTCTAACTAAAGAAAATTATTTTAAATCACTTTTCATTTTTTTCCTAAATAATATTATTGATAATATATATATCACTATGGCATAAAGAATAACAATAATAAGAGGTTTTAAAATTTCTGAGTATTCTCCACTAATAGCCATTCTTGAAACATTTACTCCTTGATAAAAAGGAAGCTTATGACATACATTTTTAAAGCCACTACTTAAGGAATCTACATCCATGAAAATGCCTCCAATCATGCAAGTAAGTGTTATAATAAGTGAACATACTCCAGGGGCTGCTTTTTCATTAAGTAAAGTTCCAAATAAAATTCCAAAGCCAATAAACATAATTGCAGAAGGAATCATAATTAAAATACATAATAAAATATCTGTTATTTTAAAGGTATAATCAACAAAAAGTCCAATAATTCCTGATGCTATAAAGGTTATTATGGTTTGGCAAATTGCTATTATTAAAATTGGACATGTGTATCCTAAAATAAAATCTATAGGTTTCATTGGAGAAGCATATAGTCTTGTTAAAAAGGCACTTGTCCTGTCTTTTGAAATAAGAATACATGTAAATAGCATAACAAATGTATATCCAAATATAGCTACTGCTGGTGATAAGGATTTTAATTTAAATATCTCCATTTTTGCTTCTTTAGGTATTCCATTATCAACAATAGTCATTATTATTAGCATTATAATTGGGAAACCCAAGCAAAAAATATAGCTTAGTGGATCTCTCATTAGTTCTTTTATGTTTCTTGTAAAAAAAGCTTTAATTCTCATTTACTTTTCCCCCTCTACAATTTTTACAAATGCTTCTTCTAAATTTTTAGCTTTTGTTAAGGTTTTTAGCTCTTCTAGTGTTCCACAAGCCTTTACCTCTCCCTTTGCCATAATAGCTATAGAATCTGATAAATTCTCTGCCTCTTCCATATAATGTGTTGTAAGTACTATTGTCATTTTTCCTTTAAGACTTGAAATAATTTTCCAAAGTTCTCTTCTTGCAAGAACATCAAGTCCTAATGTAGGTTCATCTAAAAATAATACCTTAGGCTTTGTTATTAGTGCCATTGCAATACTTAATCTTCTTTGCCATCCTCCTGATAAGGTTTTTGCTTTAGTATTTAAGACTTCATCTAAAGAAAACTTCTCTACTATTTTCTTTATTTCTTCTTTATCATCACAATTATAAATATCAGCAATAAATTCTAAATTTTCTTTTACAGTTAAATTTAAAGCTACTGCAGTATCTTGTGGTGAAATATTTATAAGCCTTTTAACTTCTTCTAAATCATTTTTTACACTTTTTCCTAATATATAAGCCTCTCCTCCACTTATTTCAGTAAGACCACTTAACATTCTTATTGTGGTTGTTTTTCCTGCTCCATTTACTCCTAAAAGAGCAAATAAGCTTCCTTCTTTAACATTTAGTGAAATTGAATTTACTACTTTTTTTGTTCCATATACCTTTAATAAATTTTTAATTTCAATAGCATTCATAATTTATTCCTCCTTTTCTTTTAACTCTTTAAGTCTTTCATTAATTTCATCAACTGATTTTTTACAATTTATATATTGTACAAAAGCTGTTATAGCATATCCACACAAATAGCTTAAACTTACGCTTATAGTTGTGGGTAAATTATCATAACCCCAACAAAAAATACTTACAGGAATCCATACCATTGTTGTAAGTATGAAATAAATAATCCATTGTTTTAAAATACTCCACTTTTCTTTTTCAAGAAATATTGTAAATGCTCCAAAAGACATACTAACTACTCCAATTAATATGCACTGTATAGCAAATGCTCTTATTGGTGCATTAAAGCTATTTAAATATTTACTTATAATTACATATTTATCACCTTCAATAAAGCTAATCATAAGTCCTATTAAAAGTCCACTTGTTGTTCCAAATACAAAACTATACAGCCCTCTAGTAAATGCTTTTTTTAACATTTCCTTATCACCCCCTATATTCCTAATACCTTTTTAATTTTTGATACATATCTTCTAGAAACATATGTTACCTTGTCTCCATCTAAATACATACAAATAGTACCTGTTAGGCTTGTATCAAGTCTTTTAATTTTTTTAATATTCACTATTTCTGAGTTAGATATTCTTACAAACTTTTTACTACTTAACTCTTCTTCTAACTCATAAATCCTTTTATGAAGTATGTATTTTTCTATTTTAGTTTCTGCATATACCTTCTGCTTTTCAGAATATATTCTAACTATTGAATCACAAGGCACCATCTCAATGCTACCATCTGTATAACATTTAAGCTTTTCATTAACAGCTTGAGATATTGTATTATATAAATCTTCAATTTCTTTATCCTTTTCATTGTTACAAATAACAATCTCAGGCTCTAAATATTTCTTGTTTATTAATAATTTTATCTTCATTTCATCACCTGATATTAGTATATATAAATTTATTTTTTAGGTATATAGATTTTATATAAATGGTAGTTTTTATAATATAAGTGGTTATTTTGTTTCCATAAAAAAATAAGAAGCATTAAAAGAAAAAAAATGACTTTATTATGTCTTTTCTTCTTTTTAATGCTTCTGCAAATTTTATCTTGTTTTCTAAATTTATTTTTTCATTTTATACATTTCATTATTAAGAATATTATAAATAGCCTTTGCTACTCCTTGATTATCATTAGTATCTGTTATATATTTAGCTATTTTCTTCACTTCAGGAATTGCATTTTTCATTGCAACACTTTCTTCAAATATTTCAAACATAGAATAATCATTAAAGCTATCTCCAAGAATTACTACATCCTTTTTATCTATCCCCATTTTTGTTATTACCTTTTCTAAAATAATTCCCTTTTGAGCATTTATGTCTGTTATTTCTATATTATCATTAAACGAAGAAGATATTGCTAATCCTCCAATTTTTTCTATTTGCCTTTTAAGTTTATTAAGAAGTTCAATATCTTCATGAAAAGCTACAAATTTTCTTATCTCTATTCCATCTTCAAAAAATTTTTCAACATCTTCTACATATTTTAAACAAGTAAAAAAATTTTCTTTTTCTGCAATTTTTTTTGCTTCTTCTTTTGTTAGATTTTTATCAAAAGTTAATGTTCTAAAAGTAAGTTCTTCAAGAGCTTTTTCTCTTGTAGAGGTTGTGAAAATTCCTTTGTCAGTAAACATACGATATGAAATATTATTATCCTTAAATATTTGTATTATTTCTTTTGCTGAGTTTTCATTACCATTAGAAAGAATACATTGACACTTTATATCTTTCTTATCTAATATATACTTTACATTTTCATATTCTCTTCCAGTAGATATTACAAATATTATTCCTGATTCCTCTGCCTTTTTAATAGCTTCTGCTGTTGCCTTATCAATTTCATGATTATCATTTAATAGTGTTCCATCCATATCTGAGGCAATTAGTTTTATCATTTGAATCACTCCATTTTTAAATAATTTTTGTTATATAATTATAATATCACATCTTTCTTTTAATCTTATACCTTAGAAAAACTTATTTTTACAAGCAATTTATTTCTATTGAAAGAATATCTTCTTTCTTATAAGCTTTTATATTCCAACCTAGCACTTCTACCATTTCCTTTACAATAGATAGCCCTAATCCAGTTGAATTAACATGCCTTGATTTATCACTTTTATAAAAACGGTCAAATAATTTATCTATTTCTAAATTGTCACCTTCAATTATGTTATTTTTAAAGCAAAGCTTTCCACTATTTTCACATATGCAAAAGTAATTTCCACCATGCTTTAAAGCATTATTTATAAGATTTTGTACTATTCTTATTATAATTTCTGTATTTCCTTTAACAGTTAAATTCTTATTTTCAAATTCTATATGAGGCTCTATATTTTTTTCTTCAAAATCCTTGTAATGAGAAGCTAATATTTTACATATCAACAAATAAATATTAACATCCTCTAGTTCTATTTTATAGTCATTATCACTTAATTTAGAATGTGTAAACAAGTCCTCTAAAATAGATTTTAATGAATTTAATCTAAATTCCATAATATCTATATACTTCTCTTTTTCCTTATAATCATCAGATTCCTTTAAAAGTTCAAGATACCCTTGCATGCTTGTTAAAGGAGTTCTAATATCATGGGAAATTCCAGACATAAGAGTTTGCATTTCTTTTTCTTTTTTTAATGCAATCTCATCTTTTTTTTGCATTTTTTCATATAATTCATTTATGGAATTACATAATGTTTTTATTTCCTTAAAGCTAGTTGAAGAAGTGACATAAAAATGACTTTCTGTTTTATTTTTATATATAATTTGAGAATTTATTTTTTTAATATCCTTCTTTAAAAATAAAAAAAGAAGAAAATTAAAAATTGATATTAGACATAAGATTATGAATAATATAACCATTTTTACCTCCTCTTTTTAATAAATTAAATATCTCTCTTTTTTAATATAATTACATTAAAAATATTATACACTAAAATATATATAATTGACATATATAAAATTCTTATAGCAAAATCTCTATATATCTCTGATGATGCACTAAAAAAATAAGTAAGTGTATAATTAATAGCTGATGGTATATGCAGTAAATCAAAAATCTTACTTAATAATGATGTACATATATCTGATACTATTAAGAAAAATGTAATTATACTAGTTACCTTATTTCTTGTAACTGTACAAATAAAAATTACTAAACTATATAAAGCTAAGGATAAAATGAATATAATAGATGCAAAGGATATTAATTTTTTTGGTGATTCAATAATAAAATTATCTAGAAAAATATTTCCTATAATTGCACCAGCTATATAATTGAAAATAATAACCAATAAAGAAATAATTGCTGAAACAGCTAACTTTGAGATTATAACTGAACTTCTGCCTCCTTCAAGCATTACAGTATTTTTAATATAACCTGAACTATATTCATTGCATATAAATGATATTAAATATATTCCAAAAACTAATACTCCAAGTGAAATACTAAGATCTCTCACAATTTCATTTAATGATATAGGTAGAGTGTTTTCTGTAGAATTCATTCCTTCATTCATACCTTCTTGAAATTCATTAGTATCTATGGATACATAAAATCCTGATTCATTCGAAAATCCCACTTCATTTTCTTGTGTAGCATTAATAGATTCTTTAGGTGCTTGGGAGTCCATGCTTTGAGATTGTAAGCTTGTAAGCATATAAAAATAAAATCCATATATAAGTAAATAAATACCTATAGCTACCAAAAAACTTTTGCTTTTAAATAATCTTTTTGTTTCTGCCTTTATCATATTAAACATTATCTTCTCCCCCTATCTTTGATAAAAAATATGATTCTAAATCCTGTTTTTGATAAAAAATTTGTGAAATAGAAATATTATTTTCTGTTAATACTAAGTTTACCTTTGCACTATCTACATTATCAAAAATCCATATTTCATCATTTTCGTGAACTTGATAGTCTTTGATTTTTAGCTTTTCTTCTAAAATTGGGAGAGCCCTTTTTACATTGCTTACCTTTACAGAAATATAATTTTTACATTTATTCTCTAATTCCTTTGAAGTTATTTCCTCAATTATACTTCCATCACGAATAATACCATATCTTGTTGACACCTTACTTAATTCTCCTAAGATGTGGCTACTAATTATAATTGTCATTTTTTTATTTTCATTAAGATATTGAATAACCTCTCTAATTTCACGAATTCCTTCAGGGTCAAGTCCATTGATTGGCTCATCTAAAATTAACAAATCAGGATTTCCTAATAAAGCAAGAGCAATTCCTAAACGTTGTTTCATTCCTAAAGAAAATTTCTTTACAATTTTTTTACTTTTAGGGTCTAATTTTACTAATTCTAATATTTCATTGATTTTTGACTTATCCTTTAGTCCCATACCAGTTGCTTTAATATCCATATTATCAAAGGCTGAAAGGTTTGGATATAACCCTGCATTTTCAATTAATGCTCCAATTCTTTTATTGGTAAAACTATTTCTTTCCTCTCCAAAAAGCTTAATTTCTCCTGATGTAGGAAATATATGACCTGATATCAATTTTAAAGTTGTAGATTTTCCTGATCCATTTCTTCCAATAAAGCCATATATATCTCCTTTCTTAATTTTCATATTTACATGATTTACTGCCATAGTTTCTTTATACTTTTTGCACAAATCATTAACTTCTAGTACATATTCGTTCATACTTTATTCCTCCCTTATTACAAGCTTTATTATAAATGATAAAGTTTCAAAAATTATCAAGCAAATATAAAGAAAGTATAAAGAAGTGTCAATTATTACTTTTATCAACAAGTTCAAGTTAACATAAAGTAATAATTGACACTTTCTAAATAAATCAAAAATATTATTCAGCCATTTTAAATCCAATACCCCATACGGTTTTTATGTAGTTTTCATCAACAATATTACGTATCTTCTTTCTAATATTGCTTATATGAGTGTTAATTGTTTTTTCATCATCACAATAAATATCATTCCAAGCATATTCATATATTTCCTGTTTTGTAAATACTCTTTTAGGATTTTTTGATAGTAACTCTAATATAAGATATTCATGTTTTGTTAATTCTAATGGAATATTATTAATAGTAGCATCATAAATATCACTTTTTAACTTGAGTTCTTTATAATTAATACTTTCTGACACCTTATTTCTTTTCCTTAATTGTACTTGCACTCTTGCAAGAAGCTCTTCTAATTCAAAAGGCTTACATAAATAATCATCTGCCCCTGAGCCTAAAACTGACACCTTACTATCTATTGAATCCTTAGCTGTTAAAACTATAATTGGGACTTCTAATTTTTCTCTTATTTTTGTAATAAGTTGCTCTCCACTCATTCCAGGAAGCATTAAATCTAGTATTATTAAATCATATTGATTATTTGAAATATATAACTTTCCCTCAGTTCCTGAATAAGCTTGGTCACAATTATACCCAGCCTTTGCTAAATATTCAGCTACCATTTCATTAATATCATTATTATCTTCAACTATTAGAATATTCAAAATAACAACTCCCTACTATTTTTTATTTTTACTATTCCATTTTCTATATCTACTCTTGTACATACTATATCCTTACACATAAAATCAAAACTTATATACTTTGCCATACTTTTCCCTCCTTGTATTTAACATTATACTATAAGTACGAAAATACTTTATGCTATTTAAGTTGTTTTATCTTATTCATAACAAATAAACTTACATAATAATAAGGCAATAAATAAATTGGTATATAACTATGTACACCTACTTTATATACAACAAATCCCTCTATAAAAATAACTGCTATTAAAAGTTTTAATAACGCTTTAATATTTATAATTTTTATCCTATTTTTTAAAATAAAAAATACTATTATAGCTATTATAGAACAAATTATACTTCTTATCATATCATCTATAAGTGATATATCCATAGAATATTTTTTTATAAAAAGTAATTCTCGATTTCTTTCATAATACTTTGTTATCATTTTTCTCCAATAATCAAAATCAGACCATTCATTAGGAATTATATTATAATTTATTTTAAATTTTACATTAACAATTAAGTAAAAGAAATATATAAACATAAAAAGAAACATTATTAATATTATTTTCTTAACTAACTTATTTTTTTGTGCTTTTATTAACTTAAGTATATTTATAATTATCATAAATTCAATTATTAAAGGCAATATTAAACTCATTAAATTAGAAGTCTCTTTATAAAATTTATTTGTTGTATAATTATTTTCAAAGCCATACTTAGTTGAAAAATTTTCTATGTATCTTTCATCCTTGTTAGTTATATCTAGCACTAAAAGCTCCATTTCCTTTTCTGGATTGCTTTGAATAACTACTATACCATCTTCATTATTAATAACATCTCTTATAGTGTAACTTTTACCTTCAATATATATCTCTAGCCCTTTAACATCATAACTTCCAAATAAAGCATATGCTAAACTCTTATCAATTAGACAACCATTCTTGTCATCCATAAAAAGAATTTTAGAATTAAATAATAGAGAAGAATTTCCTGTGATTTCTATAATGTTGCTTTCTTTACTTTTGTTAAATTCTTTATTTGTTATTGTGCCTTTTTCTTCCCTCAAAGCAGTAAAAAGATATGTATCTTCTTCCTTTGAATTTATTATTTCTTCTATGGATTTAGCCTTCATATTCCTATTTACTATATTAAATTCTGCTAAATCTTTTCCATTATCATTATCTTTATATTTTATGCCATAAGCAATACAAGTAACTAATATAAATATCAAAAACAAGTCAATTGTAGCTTTTTTAAAATTCATTAGTTACTCCCCTTTCTTACTCTATCCCCATCACCTATACTTTTATTAGAAGTTAATATTATTTCATCATCTGGACTTAAAATGGAATCTTCTAATGCTGCATTTAGACCATTTTTATCTGATATTGTCACACTTACTTTAGAAGCTATCTGCTGGACACCTAAAATAGTGTTCTTTTTTCCGATCACTAATACATAATAAGATTTACTATCTTGATGAATTGCCTCTAATGGAACAATGACATCATAATTTTTACTTTTCCCATGTATGATAATCTCTCCATATTCACCTATTTTTCCTTGTCCTCTTGGAAGGCTTATTGTAATATCTGTCATTTCAGGATTTTCAGAATTTACTTTTATAGATTCTATTTTTAAGTCTGTAATACTAGTTTTTCCATTATCTATTTTTACATCAACCTTTTCTGTTCCTTCTATAAGTTTGCTATCAGCTTTACTAATCTGAAAGGCAATTTTATTTTCACTATTTTTATCTGATAAATCTATTAAGCTTGTTTGAGTTGTTAAAGAACCTACTTCTACATTAACCCTAATTACATAACCATCAATTTCTGATTTTATGTTTCCCTCATTATCTTTTAATTTCTTTAATACTTCTACCCTTTTAGTCAAATCAGTAGTATCTATATTTTGAGAATCCTCTATAGCTCTTTTATAGGGTAATAAACCTTCTTCCTTGCTATTTAATAATTCTTCATAGGATGATTTTTTTTCTTCATAAATACTCTGCATTTCTTCTTTATTTTCTTTTGCTAAATCCATTTCTTTTTTGGCTAATTCTATATTTTTATCAAACTTTTTTAATGCTATATTATAATCTTCAACTGCTCTTTTATATGTAAGGTTTAACTTTGAAATTTCATTTTCTGCCTCCTTTAAAAGAGTTTCAATATTAGATATATTTAGTGTAAGCAAAACCTCTCCAACTTTCACCTCATCTCCAGGCTTTACATTTATACTTTCTATTGTAATTCCATCTAAAGAAGTTACATTATGGCTTTTAGATTCATAAATCACTCCAAAACCTGTTATTTCATGATTTATAACACCATCTTGTGGCTTTCCTGTAGTTACTCTTGGAACAGTTAATGAATCTGAAAATCTAGATAATAGAGTTAATATAAACATTATTATTAAAAAATAAATTATAGTGCTTATAGCTTTATATTTTTTTCCTTCCTTAATCATAGTCTACTCCTTTCTAGCCCTTATGCTGATATTCCTTCCTTTAGGTATTTTTGTCCTGCAAAAAATACAATAAGTGATGTTACAAGAGTTACCAAAGAAGCTATAAATGCCATATCTACATTTTCTAAGCTTATATTTGGCAAGTATAATGATAATGGCCATTTACTTTGATTTTTTATAAAAGTTATTGGTTGCTCTATTAAGTTCCAATATTCTATAAACTCTAAAACCATTGATGACATTATCCCTGGAAGACCTAATGGTATTCCAATCTTTAAAAATATCTTTGTTTCACCAGCTCCATCAATTCTTGCAGATTCTAAAACATTTTTAGGTATATTTTTGAAAAATCTGTACATAATAAATACAGGAAAGGTTGAAAATATCCCTGGAACTATTAAGCTTAACCTTGTATTTATCATAGAAAATTTATCTAAAACCAAATAAGAAGAAAGCATTGTAACTTGAAAAGGCATAAGCATCACAACTATATATAATGTAAATAATATTTTTTTACAAGGAAACTTATACTGTGCAAACGCCCATGCTGCTGGAGTTGCTATAAGCACTTGTCCAAAAAGTATTGCTACTACTAAAAATACAGAATTCCAAAACATCACAAAAAATTCTGGACTGTCTAAAAGTAATTTTACTAATGATTTTAAAGTTGGATATTGTGGAATCAATGGCCAATTTATAAATCCTGATTTATTCCCTAAAATAGGTGCTAAATACTCCTTTAATTCATCTGGGCTCATAAAAGAACCAGCTACTACAAAAATAATAGGAATAATCATAATTAAAGCTAAAACAATTACTATAAATTTTAAAATACTCCTTTTCATTTAATTCTCCTTTTCCCAGTTTCTTTGAAGCAAAATTATTAAAATAAATGTTACTACTGCCATAACTACAGAAGATGCTGATAATTTTCCAAATGCTAAATTTCTAAACCAATTATTAAAAATATGTTGAAGCATATACATACTTTCATGAGGATAATTTCCTGCAATTAAATAAGCTTCCCTAAATACCTTAAAAGAATTTAAAAGAGACAATACTGTAATTGTATACAAAGAAGGCTTTATTATAGGAAATGTTATTTTTGTAAAACACTTAAATTCTGATGCTCCATCTACTTTAGCTACTTCATACAATTCCTTTGGCACAGCACCTAATCCTGCAACCCACAATATTATAGTATACCCCAAGTTTTTCCATATATAAGTAACAACTAATACCCAAAAAGCATACTCACTATTCATAAAATCTATACTTTCTATATTGAAATAATTTAATATATTGTTAAGTATTCCTTGATTATTAAATGCTATTTTCCATATTAAAACTACTGAAGCAATTGGTATTGCCATAGGACCCAAAAAAGCAGTTGTAATTTTTTCTGAATTTCTAAAAAATCTTTGAATCACTACTGCAATTCCTAATGAACTAATTATTAATAATGGAATGCATATAAAAACAAATCTTATTGTATTTTGGGCTGCTAGCTTAAATGCATCATTAGTAAATATCTCTTTATAATTATCCAATCCAACAAAGCTTCTTAAAACTTCATTTTGAAAAGACCTTATTATTACATCTATAAAAGGAATTAAAATAAATATACTTACTCCTATAAAGCTAGGAATAATAAAAAATAATGCTCTCTTATTAAAATATTTTTTCATATCAAATTTTCCTCTATTTCTAAACTAAAGCTACTTTATAAATGCAACTACTTTTATTTTGATAAATATATCAATTACATAATATCAAAGTAATCTCTAAATAATCTCTAAATTCATCTAATAATAGAATTAAATTCTACTTTTTGTTATAATTCTTACTGAAAGGATGTGATTATTTTGAAGGTACTTTTGGTAGAGGATGATGTTAATTTATGTAAATCTTTGAGTTTTCAATTAAGGAAGGAAAATTTCATTGTTGATATATGTAATGATGGTGAGGATGGATTATTTTTAATTAATGAAGATTGTTATGATTTAATTATTTTAGATAGAATGCTACCCTCTATTGATGGTATATCAATTTTATCTAAAATTAGGGAAAAAGGAATCAATACTCCAGTTATATTATTAACAGCTTTAGGAGAAGTTAAGGATAGAATAACTGGTCTTGATTGTGGTGCAGATGATTATATTGTAAAACCTTTTGATTTTAATGAACTTTTGGCAAGAATAAGATGTGTAACAAGAAGACCAAGAAAGATAGAGACATTTAATAAATTAACCTATAAGGATATAACTTATGATGTGAATGAACGCATACTTACTTCCCATTCAAAGTCATGTTCCTTATCTAAAAGAGAGGGAGATGTTTTATCATTATTTATAAAAAATCCTGAGGTTACTATATCTCGTGATAAGTTATTATCTTTAATATGGGGAAGTCTTTCTGAGGTGGAGGATGGTAATATTGATAATTACATATATTTTATAAGAAGGCGTTTAAAAGCAGTAGAAAGTGTTCTTAACATTAAAACCGTTCGTGGACTTGGCTATAAGCTGGTGGTTAATAATGCTTAAAAAATTACATATTAAACTAACAATAATTTGTACCATATTTACAGGAATCATATTATTAATAACCTCTTTGTTTTGTTTGTATTCAGCTAAAAAGAGTCTTATTAATAACGAATATGGTAATTTTAAAATATGCTATAATACTATTTATTCCTATCTGCAATCTGAAAATACAATAAGCTATTCTTGGCTTTCTCAAACAGAAGAAAATTATAATATAATTTTATACATAGAAGATAATTCATCTCCTATTTCATATAATTCAGTCATAGAGTCAGAGAAAAGAAATGAGCTTATTAAATATTTTAAAGACTTTGCTATTGATAATTATGATTTTGATATTTCTTCTAGTAAAATAAATACAAAAGCTTTATTTAATATAGATTTTTCAGGTACTTATGACAAAGAAAAATATTATGTATCTGTTGGCAGTATAAATAAGGGTTCTAATAATATAGGAGTGCTTATTATATACTCACTAGAAAATTGCTATAACAAAATATTTACTCAAAATATCACCTTTATTTTTATAGATATAATAGCCTTATTATCCTTAGGCTTCTTTGCTTATTTTTTTACTAAGCATACAATTAAACCAATAGAAAAATCTCAAGAAAGACAAGTACAATTTATAGCCTCAGCTTCCCATGAATTGCGTTCTCCTTTAGCTGTTATTACCTCTGCCTCTTCTGCTTTAAAAAAGGCTTCTCCTAAAGACCAAGAAAAATTTATAGATATGATATCTTCTGAAAGCAATAGAATGGCAGGGTTAATTAATGATATGCTTTTACTTGCAAGTGCTAATAATGAATCTTGGTCTATTAACAAAACTGAGGAAGAATTAGATACAATTTTATTAAATACCTATGAAGAATTTGAACTATTAGCAAAAGAAAAAAATATATCACTTTCAATAGAGCTTCCTGATTATGAAATTCCTAAATGTAAATGTGATAAGGAACGTATTATACAAGTCCTTTTTATTTTAATAAACAATGCCTTAAGCTATACCCAATCAAGTGGAAAGGTAAAATTATCTCTTAAAGCTTTTAGTAATCATATTGAAATTTATGTTATTGATAATGGTATTGGAATAAGTGATAAAGATAAAGAGCATATTTTTGAACCCTTTTATAGAAGAGACTCTTCTCATAACAGCAAGGAGCATTTTGGACTTGGACTGAGCATTGCTTATGAAATAATAAGACTTCATAAAGGAAATATTATAATTAAAGATACCTTAGAAAAAGGAAGTACATTTATAATATCTCTACCAATTTAAACTATTATTAGCTTGGCAAGTTACCTACAACTCAGAAAATAATATAAAAAATAAGCCTCTACAATTAATTTTTATAATTTGCAGAGAGCTTATTTCTTGTTTTGTAGAAATTAACTGGCAATTAATTATTCAGATAAATATATTTTTAGCTTTTTCTCTATATTAGTTATTGTTTCATCCATTGAAACTTTTCCTTCAACATAAGCTACCATTTCATTAATAACTTTATTTATTATTTCATTTGGTATGCTCCATCCATTATATTCTTCAACTAAAGACATTATTTCATTAATTTCCTCATCTTTTAATGGAATCTCTTTAAGTTTTGTAACATTTCCTACAGCATCTGTAAATGTAGCTTCAAAGTTTTCATCTAATTCTTCCTTTAGTTCATTAAGTTTATTTTTTAATACATTTTTATTTATTGGTATTCCAGTTAAATCTTTTTCTTGATATTCCTCTGTAAGAAGTTCTTTAATAAAGTCCTTTGCTATTTCTTTATTTTTACTTTTTGATGATAATCCAATTAAACTTCTTCCCTCTGCTTTATTATCTCCCATACCTTTCCATGCTGAAAATTTAGTATAATCATTTTTATTAGAATACATAACTCTAAAATCATGTGCATCTCCCATATATGAAATATTAATAGCAGGTGAATTTTCTAAAAAAGCTTCCTCACAACCTGTCAAATAAACAGAAGAATAATAAAGCCATTCTCCAAGATATCCTTCTTTGCCACTATCTTTAAACATTTTTTCATATTTTTTATGATTTTCAAGAGAAAATTCACTATGTACATTCTTTGATTCATCATAAATAGTCTTTATATTAGTTAAAAACTCCTTAAGTGCCTTTTTATTTAGTGACTTATCATCATTTAATAAACTTCCTGAAGAACTTCTTGCAAAATAATAAATAACCTCATCTGCTTTTATTGGAGCTATTATATCTTGAAAATTCTCTTCTTTTATTGACTTAATATTATTTGATAAATCTGATAAGGATTGAATATCTTTGCTTGTACTATTTAAAATTATAGGTAAATTAAAGCTTGTTGGAATTATGTATAAATTTTTACTAGAATCATTAATTATGTTTATAAATAAATCTTCTTTATTACTATCATCTATAACACTTGATATATCCTCTAGTAATCCCTTGCTCATATAACTTTCTAAAGGAATATCTGAAAAGTCAATTATATCTGGTCCCTTTCCTGCCATTATCTCAGTATTAAGAGTTTTTATTAAATCATCCTTTGTAATATTCTCTGGCAATTCACTATCCATAGGTGTCTCATATTCAACTTCAATATTAGGATGTTCATCTTGATACTTTTTTGCTGCTTGTTCTAAATTAGAATTTTTATAAAGTGAATATATAGTTATTTTATTTTTCTTTGAAGTTTGCATATCATTTGAAAAATAATAATGCTTTAAATAAAATTTATTAGATTTACTATTTGAAAATATTGCTAAAAACTCATTATTTTTAATAGATATAAACTTCATCAAATTATAATCTGAATCTCCTAAAGATGATTTAGAACCATTAATTAAACATTCTAAAATTTCATTTCCAAACTTATAACTAAACACTCCTTTACTACCTACTAAATACATGGTTTCATTATCTTCACTATTAAAATAACTTAAGTTAATGCTATTATTACTTAAAACTTCAATTTTTTCCTCTTTCTCTAAGGTCTCAACATTATATTTATCAACTTCTTCCCCATTGCTAATTATTAATGAATCCTTTAATACAACAAATTTATCTATTTCTTTGTCTAATGATAATATATTTTCAACCTTTCCTGATTTTAAATTAACCTTTGTTATTTTATTAGTTCTATATGAAAGAAAATATATACTTTCATTATCATCTAATTTTATATCCTTACATGCTCCTATTTCCTCTGAATTATCTATATCTTTTTTATTTCCAGCTTTATCTAATATAACCCACTTACTAATATCATAACCATTATTATCTTCTTCACTTGTACTATTTTGTTTTATTTTATTATTTTCTTCTTCAATTTCTTTAGAAGTATATTCATAATAATTCAATATAAAACTTCCATCTTTAGTTATTATTCCATTATCATATGAAATAAACTTTTCTCCATTTTTTTTAGGAAAATTTACATCTACTTCACTCCAAGTTTTTCCCTCATCTTTAGATTCATAATATTTTAACTTAATTATTTCAAAGCTATCCTCTTTATAACCAGTCATACCTAATAAGCCTATTTTTCCATTATCTAATTTCTTCATATCAGTTACATTAAATATATCTTCTGGCATTGAATAATCCTCTTCAATATAACTTCCCTTTTTATCCTCAGTTTTTTTATTACTATTATTGCACCCATTAAAAAAAGTTAGTAAAAATAAAAAAGTTAGTATAATTATTAATGATGCTTTAAATCTTTTCATAATACCATCTCCCTTAAAATAAATTGCAATATTATAATATCAAATGAATCTCTAAATAATCTCTAAATCACTTATAGAAAAGGATTAAATTATATTTTATCTATAATAGTGCGTTTTTAATTACAAAATTTTACAGTTAGGTAGAAAGTGGGGTTCTAAGCTAATTTTAATGTTTTAAAAATTTCATTTATTGATG
>CACZYK010000059.1 GCA_902785295.1 uncultured Clostridium sp. | reverse complement strand
TTTTGTTCTCTCAACTCTATAATTTGAATATGCATTTGCAATATCTTTATATGATTCGTCAACTAATGCTTTTTCAACTAAATTTTGAATTTCTTCAACCTCTATTTTTTCTTTTTCTGTATTTCTAATAAAACCAACTACCCTTTGAACAGTTTCTGAAACCTCACTTACTTTAAGGTCTGAACCAACTTCTGTAGCCGCTCCTCTTATAGCTTGAGCTATCTTTCCTCTATCAAATTCCACTTCTCTTCCATCTCTTTTTACAACATATAGCATCAAAACACCACTTATATCAATTATCCATATTTTTAATTTATAAGTATTTTTATGTTTAAGTTTTATTTATATCTATTTTTCTCTTTATATCTACACATTTTAAATTTGACTTATTTTTTCTATGTTATTGAATAATAATATCACTTTTGATATATTATAACTATATCAGTATTGATATAGTTTTTATCATATCACTTTTGATATATTATTATAAATATTTATTTTTCGGAGGAAAAAAATGCAAAAAATAGCTATTCTAACAGATAGTGCATCTGATTTAGATATTGAAACATTAAAAAAGTATAATATAAAGTTTGCTCCATTTAGAATAATTTATTCAACTGGAGAATATGAAGATAAGGTAACAATTCACCCTGATGAAGTTTATAGTTCATTAAAAAAAGAAATTCCTACAACTTCACTACCTAGTGCTGAAAGAATAAATAGTATATTAAACACTTTAGAGGAGGAAGGATATACTCATGTTATATCTATAAATATATCTTCTGAGCTTTCTGGTACTGGAAATTCTATAAGATTAATATTAGAAGACCATCCAAAACTTACTTCTTTTGTATATGATACAAAAACTCTTACTATTGCAGAAGGGTATATTGCTCTTCAAGCTGCAATAATGGTGCAGGAAGGAAAAAGTTTTGAAGAAATAATTGCTACACTTCCTAAACTAAGAAAAAAATCTCATGTATATTTCACTTTAAACACATTGGAATATTTAAAAAAGGGTGGTAGAATTGGAAGAGTAAGTGGTACAATAGGAGAACTTCTTAACTTAAAACCAGTAATATTAGTTGATGATGATGGAATATATACTACTGTTGCTAAAGTAAGAGGTAGAAAACAATCCCTATCTAAGCTTACTAAAATTATAAAAGACTATCTATCTAAAGGTAAGTGTAACATATGGATTATGCATGGTGATGCTCTAGAAGAAGGTAAAGAATTCTTTGAATCAACAAAGCAACTTGATAATGTAAATGAAATACATTTTTCTTGTATTGGACCTGCACTTGGAATTCATACTGGACCTGGACTAATAGGAGTATTTATATATGAGGTTTAAGTTATTATGAGTGATTTTAATCTTATGAGTAAAGAAGAGATTAAAGCTGAAGAAAAAAGATTATATGAAGAATATAAAGATAAGCTTTCTGAGCTAAAAAAAGCCCAAAAAGAGAAGGAATCTGTTGGTCAGATTTTTACTAAAGGTCTACTTCCTATATATATTCTTCACATTTTAAGTATAGAACCATCTAACGGAAATGATATATCAAAAAAAATTGGAGAAAGAACTAATGGTTTATGGATTCCTAGTACAGGTGGTATATACCCATTATTAAAAAAATTTGAAAAGCAAGGTCTTATAATTGGAGAATGGGATGACCCCAAGAAAAAATTTCAAAAAATTTATAGACTTACTGAAGATGGCAAAAAGGACTTTGAAAAAAAGAAAAAGCTTCTAAAACCTAGAATAGAAGAATCTTTAATGGTTTTTAAGCTTGTATATAATGATATTTATTAATAAGTGTATATCTTTTTTTATTTATGGTCATCCTAACCTTAGGATGGTGATAATGTATGAAAGGATTATTAATTGATAAAAATAAATTTGAAGCATTTGTATCTTTACAAGATGGACTAATTATATCCATCCCTTTATCTTCAATTAACAAAGATACCATAGGAAGTACCATAGATTTTTCATGTGAATACTCAAATCGTAAAATTCCACACAATGATTTTATTGATTTTTTCTAAAGCAAAAAAAGCATTGTAAATATATTATTAACTTAGTAAGTTATCCACAGTTTTCAAAATATATAATTTCTTGATAGTGCAAAAAGAGTTTGTCGCATTAGCTGTTAAAAATTGCTAGCGACAACCCTTTTTATTTTTTACTCTACTTCAATTGCATTTACAGGACAGCTTTCTGCTGCTTCTTGTGCTTCTTCTTCATAGTCTTTAGGAACTTCTTCCACTTTAGCTTCTGCTTTTCCATCATCACCTATTTGAAAAACTTCTTCACATATACTAGGACATAATCCACAAGCTATACATGTATCTTTATCTACTTTAGCCTTCATAAAAAAATTCTCCTTTATCATTAAAATACATTAGTTAGTATTCCAATAACAAAGGAGTTTTATTCTACTATTAATACAATCCTTCAAATATTAAAGAAAATAATGGACTTTCAATTACATATTGTTCAGCCTTTCCTTTTTCTAATGCTTCTGTAAATTCTAAATCTATTGGTAACTCACCAATTAAAGGAGTTCCTAAATATTCTGCATGCTCTTCTGCTGATTTCTTACTAAATACAGGTAGCTTCTTACCACAGTCTGTACAAGTTATATAAGACATATTTTCTACTACTCCTCTAACCTTTACCCCTATCTTTTGAGCCATTATTACAACCTTTTTAACAATCATTGATACCATATCTTGTGGAGTTGATACCATTATTAATTCTTTTATTGGGAATTGTTGCATAACTGTTAAGGCAATATCTCCTGTTCCTGGAGGCATATCAATTAATAAATAATCTAAATCTCCCCATAAAGTATCTGTATATAATTGTTGAAGTACTCCTGTTATTACTGGTCCTCTCCATATTAAAGGCTCATCTTCAACCTTAGTAACTAAATTCATTGACATAACCTTAATGCCACTTTCAGTTTCTACTGGTTCAAACTTTATAGTATTTTCATCTATTGGAACCATTTTTGCTCTTTTTTCATTTATTCCAAAAAATCTAGGCATAGAAGGTCCTGTTATATCAGCATCTAATACACCTACTGAATATCCTTTTTTTCTTAGCATAGAAGCCACTATTCCTGTTACTGTGGATTTTCCAACTCCACCTTTACCACTAATAACTCCTATAATATTTTTAACCTTTCCATACTTAGGTAACATTTTTAAACTTATGTTAGTTGATGGACATGTATTTGTGCCTTGTGAAGCACAAGATTCTTTACTTGGACAATTTGAACAATCACTCATTTTAATTTTTTCTCCTTTATAAATTTACCAATTTTCTGGTTTAGTATTTACTTCGCCTATATCAATATCCCATCCTTTACTTTCATAAACGGCAGATACATAATAAGTTTCATAAATTTTGTTTTTCTTATCATCTACTGTAATTGTAGTTTTAAATACTTTACTACTATAGCCTCTATTTTTTACTGTTATAACAGTATCAAAATCATCACTATTATTTTCAACTAAAGTTGTTCCTGGCAATATCTTATCTATATCCTTTTTAAACTGCTCTAAGTCTATTGAAAACATATATTTTAAACAATCCACATCACCAGCAATATTTACTCCAACTTTATTATCTTCTTTTAATGAATTCTTCTTTTCTTCAAGTACATCTAATATACATTTATAATATATATCCTCAAAATCTCTTGGCTTTCTTACAAAAGATAGATTCTTTATAATTGTATCATCTAAATTTTTTGATATAAGATATGCTTTTTCATCATCATAAAAATTTCCAGTATCACTATCACTAGCACTTACAACATATTTGTAGGACTTAACTTCATCTCCAATGTATATATCAAAAATATAATCAGCATCTAATTTACTTTTAGACTCTTTTATTCTTCCTGATGATACTATATCATATATATCATTTATTGCATTTTTATCAGTTACTACAAATCTAAAGCCTGCATCTCTTGTACTTTGTATTATTATCTGGTTAACCTTATTTTCTTTAATATATTCAAAATCATTATTTTTTAATCCAAGCTTAACCATACCATTATCTATAGCTTCACAACCTGAAAATAAAGTGGTCATTATTATAACAAAAGCAATAAGTAATATTTTACTTTTCTTCACTTCTATTATTCCCCTTTCTAAATTTATAAATATTGAACACTAAAATTCCTATAATCAATGTAAATATAGCTATAAACTGTGAAGTGGACAGTATACCAACATTACCTCTTGGGTCGTTTCTTAAAAATTCAATAATAAATCTTCCTATGCTATATATAATAACATATAATCCAAATGTTTTTCCATTTTCTCTTCTTTTCTTAAGATACCACAATAAAAATATACCTAATGCAAAGTCAAAAATAGATGAATAAATTTGTGTTGGATGAAGATGTATTCCTGTTGGTGCTAATGAATTAACACCACTTGGAAATACTATTGATAATGGTGAACTTGTCTCTGCTCCATAGCAACATCCTGCTAAAAGACATCCAATTCTTCCAAAACCTTGAGCTATTGCAACAGCTGGAACTATGCAATCTAACACCTCAAGTGGACTCCATTTTTTCAATTTACAATATACTAATACTGTTAATGCACCTAAAATAATAGCCCCATAAATAACAAATCCATTTCCAAAATCAAGTAATATGGATGGATTTTTTATTATATCTTTAATTTCTGTTATTATAAATAATAACTTTCCACCTACAACTCCCATAATTACAGTTAATATTATTAGGTTAAATATTTTGTCTTCATTATAGCCTCTTTTTCCTGCATTTTTAGTAAATATGTATGTTGCACATATTATTCCTATTGCAATCATTAACCCATAACCATAAATATGGAATCCAAATATCTCTAATAATTCAGGTCTCATAAATCCTCCTTTTATATTTTATATATAGTATATTAGGAGAAGCCTATCTGCTTCTCCTAATATAACTAAAATTATAATACTTTCATATGTTATTAGCAAACCTTTATTTATTTCATTGGAATAACTACTGTGGATTTTTTGTAATCATAGAACATAAGCCAACATCCATAGTTCCTGGTATTCCATAAACTATATAATCTACATCACCACATTTATTGCATTTATATCCAATAATAAAATAACCATACTTTTTTATATATGGATAGTAATTTATCATTGGATAATATACTATGTTGTACTTATTATAGTCTGATATATCACACATATCATCTAAAGAGTTAATTTTTACTTTATACCACTTACAATACTTTATTTCATCAAATTCGTTGCTAACTTCTTCAAAGCCATTTGCTACACCATTAAAAAACTGTCCTAAAGCACCTTTTAATTCAAACTTTTCAGTAGCATTTCTGTAGTAGCCTATATTTCTTCTATTTTCCTCTAAGTTATATTCTACTTTTCTTTCCTCAGTTTCCTTTTCATCACACTCTATATTCTCTTCACTAATAATTTCTATACCTTTTTTATTTTTTCTTTCCTCAATTTTTCTTTCATATTCTTCAAAAGTAATAGGAATCTCTCCTCTGCTAAGGCATGGATCTTGAAGAGTTATATCATCTTTTCGTTCACACTTTTCTTTATTGTATTCACAATATTGGCACTCATTGTTATGTTCATAATCTTCATATTTTACTTTCTTGCAATCATGGCTATCGCACTTATTTTTGCATTCTTCTTTATGTTCATATTTTTCACATTTAGCATAGTCTATTTTTTCATGCTCATGTTTTTTCTCTTTATCACACTCTGCCTCTTCATTCTCATGTTTTTTTGTTTTAATACATTCTACTTCTTCATTCTCACGTTTTTTTCCTTTATCGCATTCTTTTTCTTCATGCTCATATTTTTTTCCTTTATCACATTGTTCTTCTTTATGTTCATGTTTTTTTTCTTTGACACATTCTTTTTCTTCATGGTCACACTTATTGCATTTTACTTCATCAAAATCATGCTTCTTCTCTTCATAATCCTTACACTTTTCATCTTTGTGTTTTTCACACTCTTCATGCTTTTCTTTATCATGTACTTCACATTTTTCTTCTTTATAATCATCTTTCTTATTAGCACACTTTTCGCAATGACACTTGCTTTCTTCTTTTTTCTTAGGTTCTTTTTTTTCACAATCCTTATCTTCTATCTTGACTGCTTTTTTCTCTTCCACTTTAGTTTCTTTTTCACTAATCATCTTATTAGCATCATCACATTTTAAAATTTTTAAATTTTTCCATCCATTGCAATCTGATTCACCATTTATAAAACCATACATTAAAAAGCTAGGTTTACCATCTTTATATTTGTATACTCCAGCCCCTGATATTTTATCATAAGAAAAATTTAATCCTGCAATATCATTAATATAATAATCTTTATAAGCCTCTCCTTTACCTAATTCATCTACTTTTAAGGAGCCTAAGTCTACTATCTTTTTCATATCTTTCTTATAGCAGATAAGTACCATGAAATATTCTTCATTACTTTTTAAATTTTGAGTATAAAATGATATTTTGCATTTATCACTTTTTGCTTCTATCTTTGCATATCCAGATAGAGGTTTTCCGCCATCTTTTAAATTTTCCTTTTCATCCTCCTGTAATATTATAAAGTTTCTATACAATTTATTGCTATGTGCCAAGCTCCTATTTTCCTCCGCATATAGATTATTTCAATAAATTATATGCGTATGTGTGAATATTATTCTCTTATTACTTTATATTACATATTTCATCAGATAATCTAGCAAATTCCTCAAGGGTTAAAGTTTCTCCTCTTCTTTTTGGGTCAATACCAGCTTTTTCAAAAGCACTTTCTAAACTTTCTTTAGGAAGTCCTAAAAATTTAACTCCATTCCATAATGTCTTTCTTCTCATATTAAAAGAATTTCTTATAATATCAAACATTAATTTTTCATCTTTTACATTAACTCTTGGCTGAGTTAACTTATCAAGTCTTATTACAATAGAATCAACCTTAGGTCTTGGTATAAAACAGCTTGGTGCTACTCTTCTTATAATTTTAGTATTACAGTAATATTGAACCATAAGAGATAAAGCTCCATATTCTTTACAATTAGGTTCTGCATCTATTCTTTCTGCAACTTCTTTTTGAATCATTATTGTTAATGATTTAAATTTATAATCTTCTTTTAAAAGTCTAGCTATAATAGGAGTAGTTACATAGTATGGTAAGTTAGCTACAAGTTTAACACTCTTTTCTTCTCCTATTATTTCATTAAAATCAACTTTTAAAGCATCATTATGTATTAATGTAAAGTTAGGCTCCTGACCTAATTCAGTTTCTAAAATTGGAATTAAATCATTATCTAATTCTATTGAAACTACTCTTTTAGCTTTACATAAAAGCTTAGCTGTAAGAGAACCTACTCCTGGTCCTATCTCTATTACTAAATCTTCATTATTTACCTCTGCACCTTCTACTATATCAGTAAGAACAGACTCATCTGTTAAAAAGTTTTGCCCTAAACTTTTTGAAAATTTAAAGTTATATTTTTTTACTAACTCTTGAGTACTATAATTTTTTATATCCATTAATTACTCTCCTAACTCTTCTGTTATTTTATTTATAGCTTTTATAAATTCTTCTTTACTTATACCATAATTATTTAGCCTTGAAAGAGTTTGAGCTGCATTTCCATAACCTATTCCAAGTTCTTTTCCTAAAATAATTCTTCTTTTTTTAGAATCAGGCTGTCCTGCTAATTTAAAATGATATAAATCTTGCATATTATAAAAATCATTTTTTTCTTCTAAAGTAATTTTTGCATTTTCTAAAGCTTTTATTATAACCTCTGGAGTTGCATTTTCTACACCAATATCTCCATCCTTTAATCCATCTTCTTGTGCTATATAAGCATGCTTTATTCCTTTTACTCTTTTAGATATAATACTTCTAATTTTTTCTCCAGCAAAATCTGGGTCAGTTAAAACTATAACACCTTTTCTCTTTTGAGCCTCTTTTATTCTTGCTATCACCTTTGCATTTATCCCAAATCCACCAACAGCTATCATCTCTGCATCCACTGCTCTCTTTACTGCTGTTATGTCATCTCTTCCCTCTACCACTATAACTTCTTTTATCAAAATAATACTTCCTTTCCTTAAATTTAGTTATTAATTATTATATCAAACTTTCTAAAGAAGTGTGAAATTATTAATCTTTATTAAACTTAACAAGTTATATTTAATTATTAACTAATATAATTTCAAAAATAAAATAGCCATTGTACTTTTTAGTACAATGACTACTTTATTTTACCATTCACCAGGATAGGCTATAACAACAAGTTCTTTATTTCTTCTACCCCAGTTTACACATTCTTGATGTGTATCAAAATATAAATCTATTACATTTCCTTTAACAGCTCCGCCAATATCTGCAGCCACAGCGTAACCATAATCTTCAACCCAAACCTTACTTCCTAATGGAACAACTGTCGGATCTACTGCTATTGTACTTATACCGTTTGGATCTCTTTTTAAAGCTCTTCCTGAATAAGTTCTATCTGAACTACTACTTGCGGAATAAGCAGTTGCACTTGCAATAAACTTCTTTTTTCCATAAATATCTCCGCCTCTGTTAACAACACCATCCATTGTTCCCATTGCTATAATTTCATTTTGTGCTTCCTTTATAACTTTGGCAGCTATTTGTTCTCTTTCAACCTCTACGCCATCATGTTTTACAACTTCATAAGTTACTTCTTGTTCTCCATTGATACCTTCTTGTCTTACAACTTCTGGCTGTATTGAATACCTTGTATTATCTTGTACAATTTCTGTTGAATATTTTATTTCTTGCACTTCTACAACTTTTTCCACTTCTACATCTGTTATTTTCACTTCCATGCCATCTTCAATTTTTGATGATAACTCAGGCTCAACTATATCTTGTTCTTTATAATCTATTCCTGATTTTTTTAATTCATCTTTTTCTGCTTGAAGCATGTCCTCAACTGTTTCCTCAGCTGTTAATAGCTCTTTTTGCTCTTGACCTGCCATTACAACTTTTATTGGTACAGCTCTTCTAATTTCAATTTTTTGATTTTCTGTTACTTCGGTATCTAATGATGGTTCAATCTTGTCTTTTTCTAACACTTCTATTCCCTTATCATCGAGTGCCTCTTTAACAGTCCCTTTGTATGTGACAAATGTTTTTTCTTCTCCGTCTATACTTATAATTACTGTCTTTCTTATATTGATAATTAAAACAGTCGATATGATAATTGCTGCTATTATCATTCCACCTATTATCTTTGCCTTAGGACCGTTAGAAAAACTCTTTTTTAATTTTTTTAAGTTTTCTATCATAGTATTTCCCTCCTCTGGCAAGAGCAACAAGGTCATTATACAATAGACTTAATTGATTTGTCAAATCCATTTCCTATTTATGTAAAAAATTATCCTATTAATTAACATTTTTATAATTATTATTTTAATTAAATTTAATGTATTTTTTCTGTAATCGATTGTTAAAACTTATTTTTTATTGTTTTGTTTACATTTAATTAAACTAGATAAAATGTATTGTTTTCCCCTAATTTAAAGCCATAGAGATAGAAAAACAAAATAATAATTTTTCACCTTTTTATATTTCCCAATTTTTTCAATATTTTATTCTACATTAAACAAACTTTTTATGTTTTCATTTACTTTTAAATTAAATATTTTAGGGTCAATTTCTTTAATTTCTGAAATTTTTTCTATAACATACTTAATATAAATTGATTTATTTCTTTTTCCTCTGTTAGGTTCAGGTGCCATATATGGACAATCTGTTTCAACTAATAATTTTTCAACAGGAACTTCTTTTACTACTTGTTTAACCTTTTTAGAATTTTTAAAAGTTACTACTCCTGTTATTCCTATATAATATCCTAACTTTAAACACTCTTTTGCAAATTCTACACTTCCAGAGAAGCAATGTACAACCCCTCTTACATTTGGGAACTCCTTAATTACATTCAAAGTATCTTCATGCGCCTCTCTATCATGTATTATTACTGGAAGATTAAGTTCCTCTGCTAATTTCATATGTTTTCTAAAAACATCTTTTTGAATTTCTTTATCTGGATTTTCATCCCAATAATAATCAAGCCCTATTTCTCCTATTGCTTTAATTTTTTGATTTTTTTTAATGATTTCTTTAAACTCCTCAATCATTTCATCTTTAAATTCATCAGCATTTTCAGGATGAATTCCTATTGCTCCATAGATAAAATCCCATGTATTAATTAATTCACAAGTTTTTGCAATACTTTCATATGAAGAGGAGCAATTCATTATACCAATTACTCCATTATTTTTAAGTTCTTCAATAACTTCTTTTCTATCATCATCAAACTCTTCAGCATCATAATGAGCATGACTATCAAAAATTTTATATTCTGTGTTCATGTATAATCACTTCCTAAATTAATTTTTATCTATATTATACACTACCAACAGCTTTTTATATATTTTTTAATTTTTGAAGATGTTTCTCATTATCTTCTACTATTTTTTCAACTTCTCTTTTTATATCTGGTTCTAAATCTTGATGCTCTGCTATAAATTTATTTCCTTGCTGCACTCCCATATTCATTGCATTTATTGCATAGTCTAATACTTCTTTGTCAGAATCCACAACCATAAGCTTCATTTTCTCCCAAGTCTCTCCAATCATTCCCATCAATCCTAAAGTATCCGTTGCATCTCCACCTAACAATTCTATTCTATGAGTTATAGCCTCTTCATGTCTTTTAAAGGATTCTACTATAATTCTTAATTCATTCTTCAACTTCATATCCTGAGCCTTATCTAAATAATCTTTAAACGTAGCTCCACCCATATGAACACCCTTAAGAAATTTATTTAAATCATCAACTAACTTTTGATTTTCCAACTTTATCACCTCAAATTTAGTATTTTTTTATTTGAGGATTTTATTCATATTTTTTTATTAATCTTTATTATCTTTCAACTTATTTACAACTTAGCAAATAATACAATTCCTAATAATATTAAAAAAAATTGTTACATAAAGATTTAAATGGTAATTTATAGAAAACTATTTCTTAATGTAACAACTTTATTATTCTATATCTTAATGTAACAACTTTATTATTCTATATCTTATACTTAATAATATTAATTTTGCTCATTAAAATATTAGGGTTCTTATTTTATGAAGGCGTGACGCAAGAGCCTGTCGATAGGTGAGAATCAAAATTTTATATTTTGCTCTTCGAACCTACCTAGCGAGCAAAGCGAGTCAGGCTTCCTTTTATTTAAACATAAGAACCCTAATATTTTTGAACAAAGCTAATATTATCTAACTATGCTTCCTGTTGGTAAATCTCCTGGATTAACAACTGATAATATACTATCATCATCTGTTGAAGCTGCAAGTATCATGCCTTGAGATAATTCTCCTCTTAACTTAACAGGTTTTAAATTAGCAACTAAAACTACATTTTTTCCTATTAAATCCTCAGGCTTATAGAATTTTGATATTCCTGATACAACCTGTCTTTCTTCTCCACCTAAATCTACTTTTAATTTTAAAAGCTTTTTAGCACCTTTAACTGGTTCGCAAGCTTTAACCTTAACTACTCTTAAATCTAGTTTTTCAAAGTCTTCTATAGTTATTTCTTCTTTGATTGGAGTGATTGGCTTTTTAACAGCTGCCTTTTGAGCTTCTGCTATAGCTTCTAGTTCTTTAAGTTTTTCTTCAACATCAATTCTTGGGAATAAGTTTTCTCCTTTTACTAGCTTAGTTCCAGCAATTGTTCCATCAAAAGATGATAATGAAGCCCAATCAGTTTTTGAAGTATTTATTTGTTTATTTATTTTTTCTGATGTATTTGGTAAGAATGATGATAATAAAACTGATGATATTCTTAAAGATTCTATTAAGTTATATAAAACAGTTCCTAATCTTCCTTTCTTTTCTTCATCCTTAGCTAATATCCAAGGTGTTGTTTCATCTATATATTTATTAGCTCTTCCTATAAGGGTAAATACATGCTCAATAGCTTCTGGTATGTTTAATTTATCTATTGAAGCTTCCACCTTGCTTGGAGTAGCTAATGCTAAGTTTATAAGTTCATCATCTATTGCTTCTTTTGCTGTTGGTTCTGGAATTATTCCTCCAAAATATTTTTCAACCATTGCAACTGTTCTTGATAATAAGTTTCCTAAATCATTACAAAGGTCTGAGTTTATCTTATTTATAAATATTTCGTTATTAAATAATCCATCTGAACCAAATGGGATTTCTTTTAATAAATAGTATCTAACAGGGTCTACTCCAAAGCTATTAACTAATGTTACAGGGTCTACTACATTTCCTTTAGACTTAGACATTTTTCCACCATCAACTAAAAGCCATCCATGACCAAATACTTGCTTTGGTAAAGGTAAATCTAAAGCCATTAACATGATTGGCCAATAAATAGTATGGAATCTTAATATGTCCTTACCTATTAAATGAACATCTGCAGGCCAGTATTTTTCAAATTTTTCTGTATTATCACTTCCATAGCCTAAAGCAGTTATATAGTTTGTTAATGCATCTATCCATACATATATAACATGTTTTTCATCAAAGGTTACTGGAATTCCCCAGTCAAAGCTTGTTCTTGAAACACAAAGGTCTTGAAGCCCTGGTCTTAAGAAGTTATTTAACATTTCATTTTTTCTTGATTCTGGTTGAATAAAATCTGGATGCTCTTCTATGTACTTTATAAGTCTATCTGCATATTTACTCATTCTGAAGAAATAAGCTTCTTCCTTAGATTTTTCTACTGGTCTTCCACAGTCGGGGCATTTTCCATCTACTAATTGAGTTTCTGTCCAGAATGATTCACAAGGAGTACAATACATTCCTTCATATGAGCTTTTATAAATATCTCCTTGGTCATAAAGCTTTTTAAATATCTTTTGAACAGCCTTTACATGATAATCATCTGTTGTTCTTATAAACTTATCATAGCTTATGTTCATCATTTTCCAAAGTTCTTTTATTCCTGCTACTACTTCGTCAACATGTTCCTTTGGAGTTATGTTCTTTTCTTCTGCTATTCTTTGTATTTTTTGACCATGTTCATCTGTACCTGTTAAAAACATTACATCATAGCCAGTTAATCTCTTAAATCTAGCTATTGCATCTGCTGCAACAGTTGTATAGGTATTTCCTATATGTAGTTTTGTTGATGGATAATAAATTGGTGTTGTTATATAGAATGTTTTTTTACACTCATTACACATTATTTTTTTCCTCCTTAAATTGTTTTCTAAAAAAAAATCTCTATATAAGCACTATTATTGCCTATATAGAGACGTAATAAACTAATTATTTACGTGTTACCACTCTATTTTATCTCTGTTTCACAACAGAAACCTTATTAAGTGACTATCATCACTATTCAATATAACGGTTGCTTCCGTAATCTTCTAACAAAAAACTTTTTGCTCAAAGATTCTGCTCCAAGACCATCTTCATAAGATTTCCTATCACAAGCTTTCACCATACACCTGCTCTCTTTAGATATTCTGTCTTACTACTCTTCTCTTCTCCGCATTTAACCTTATGATAAATCAAAATTTTTTACATGTCAATTTATTTTTTTATCTTATGGTCTTTATATATAGCTATACTAAATAATATAAATTTATTTTTATTTTTATCTACTTTTTTTGATATTATTTTGTGAATTTGATATAATGTATATGACATAATTCAGTTTCTTTTTCATTTGAGGGGGGATTATTATGAAAAAGAAAATAACTTTTAGTGACATAGCAAAATACACAAATCTTTCAAAAACAACCATTTCAAGATACTTCAATAATCCGGAATCATTAACTGAAGAAACTAAAAACAAAATTAAAAATGCATTAATTGTATTGGATTACAAGCAAAATAAAGTAGCAAAGTGTTTAGCAAATGGTAAGACTGAAATAATTGGAGTTATAGTTCCTAACTTATTTCTTGATTATTACTCAAAAATTTTAAATGATATAATTAATACATATCCTAAAAATAAATATAAATTCTTAGTTTTTTTAGGACATCAAGATCCTGAAAAAGAAATGAATTACATAGAAGAGCTTTTGGCTTATCAAGTTGAGGGATTAATTATTTTAACTCATTCAATTTCATCTAAGAAATTAAAAGATTTAGATATCCCTATAGTTGCTATAGAACGTGAAGATAAATATATATCTAGTGTTAATAGCAATAACTATTCTGGAAGCTATGAAGCTGTAAAACTATTAATTGAAAATAAATGTGATGAGCTTTTTCATATTAATAATTTACCTAATAAAAAAATTGCAGCTTATGACCGTATAAAAGCTTTTGAAAATGTATGTAATGAAAACGATAAAGAACCTCACTGTTATTTTAAGGATTTTAATGAATCTTATGATGATGTATATAAAGAAATTGTTAACATATATGAAGATATAGAAAGAAATTTTCCTAATTGTAAAAAAGGTGTTTTCTTAAGTAATGATATTTATGCAAATATATTTTTAAATATTCTTGTACTTCATGGTAAAAAAATTCCTGGAGAATATGAGATTATAGGATTTGATAATTCACCTATATCTAATCAATCTATTATTCCTATAACTACAGTAGGACAAGACTTAGATTTAATTGTTAATACTGCTATGGATATGCTTATTAAGCATATTAATTGTAGAAAAGAGAAAATTCCTTATGATATTGAACATGTGAATATTGAAACTAAACTCATAAAGCGAAAAACAACACTATAAAAAATTATTAATTAATAGCACTAGATTTCTCACTAGTGCTATTTAAATTTTATTTATTTTTTGTATTAGTATTAAGCTTTCATAAAAGCTTGTCACTGGAAGTTTTCTGGGGACTTAGGGTCATCTACTGGTTTTCCTATAAAATATGTAAATAAAATTACTGCTAATATTGATATAGGAAGTACTATGTATATTGGAATTCCAAATCCTGCTGGAATATAGCCAAATATTATTGTTAATAGTCCTATAAATAAAGCATACCACATTTGGGTTTTAACATGTTCTATATGACCACAGCCTGCTCCCATTGAGGATAATATTGTTGTGTCTGATATTGGAGAACAATGGTCTCCAAAAATTGCTCCCGTAAGTACAGCACTTGTGCTAACAATTATATATGACATATCTGAATTTATTGCGTAAGATAACGGAATTGCTAAAGGCATTAATATTGTCATTGTCCCATAAGCTGTTCCTGTTGAAAATGAGATAATTGCACCAAAAATAAATATGATACTTGGAAGTAAAAAAGCTGGTACTGAACCTGATAGTTTTGATACTAGAAAATCTGCTGTTCCTAAATCTCCTATAACTCCACCTAATGACCAAGCAAGTATTAATATAACTCCTGTTATCAATAATCCCTTCATTCCATTAATCCATACATCAATTGCCTCTGAAATAGTAAAAATTTTCTTGAAAACTCCTAAAGCTATAGCAACTATACTTGCAAGTAATGCTGATTGAAATAAAGCAACAGAAGCATCAGCATTACTAAAAGCTTCTCTAATTGCTCTAAAGGAAAATAATGATTCACTAAATATTTGTTTAATAGATTCATTATTACCTGACATTATAGAAGTATATCCACTATAATAAAAGCTTATTAATGCTCCTATAACTAAAGTTCCAATTGGAATTATAGCATTCCAAATACTAATCTTAATACCTTCTTTAACTGCCATTTCTTCTTCTATTTTTTCATCTAATTTTATATCTTTTAATATTTGTTCTCCTCTTCTAGCCTTAATTTCTGCTTTTCTCATTGGACCAAATTCTCTTAAAGAAGCTATTGTAGTTATAACAAAAACTATTATTAAAATATTATAAAATCTGTATGGTATAGTTTGAAGAAATACTCCAAATCCATCTGCTTCTACGCCTATCTTTTGAAATCCATCACTTATAAGTGACACTTCAAGTCCTATCCAAGTTGATATTATAGCAAGCCCTGCAATTGGCGCTGCTGTTGCATCTATTATAAAAGATAACCTTTCTCTTGATACCTTCATTTTATCTGCTACAGGTTTCATTATTGGACCAACTATTAATGCATTTGCATAGTCATCAAAGAATACTATTATTCCTAATAACCAAGTAACAAATTGAGTGCTTCTTGGAGTTTTAGCTTTTTTAGCTAATTCCTCTGCTATTGCCCTTGCTCCACCCATTTTAGAAATAAGCTCTATTACTCCTCCAATTACTAACACTTGAAGTATAATTCCAGCATTCCAAGGGTCTGCAAGTGCATTAAGAGCTCTTTGAACAAAATCTAAAAAGGAATGTATTATAGCTTGAAAAAAGCTATATTGAGTAAACTGTGTCATAAAACATCCTGTAAGAGTTCCTATAAATAATGATATTACAACATTTTTAGTTATAAATGCTAAAATAATTGCTACTAATGGTGGTATTATAGTAAACCACTTATATCTCTCCGCATTTGAAAGAACCTCTGCACCTTCCGTTGCATATGCCATAGTTGAAGAAAGCATTAATATTATAAAAGTTATTAATGCTACTAAAAACTTTTTATTTTTCATTTGTTTTCTCCTATATTTTTAATCATTAGTTTAATTTAGTAACTTACTTAACTTGTAAATTTGCAAATTCATTATACAAGTAAGTCTACGTTTTATCAAGTATTTTCATTTTTTCTTGGATTTATCTCTAGTACTTTTTGCCATATTAACAAGTAATATAAGTGCAATTATAAAAGAAATTCCATATCCTATAATTCCTATTATTGATAATCCATTATATGTTGGCTGAACTTTATTACTTATTATAAGAGAAGAAGCTATTACAAGTGAAGCTACAATAAGACCACCTGTTAATCTATTTACCATAGAATCAAGGTTAGACATTATTTTTTCCACATCTGATATCCTAAAATTAATATTTGCTTTATCATTATTTATCTTTGTTAACAGTTCTAAGGTCTTAGAAGGTATTCTCATAGTATCCCTTGCAAACTTATATGTAGATATTATTAGCTCTTCTTGATTCAATTCTTTTAATATAGCTAATTTGTTTTTAGATTTAACAAACCCAATCACAACTGAGATAATCTCAAGTTCTGGATCTACCTCAGCTACAACACCTTCTAAAATAACAAGCCCTCTTATTAATGCAGATAACTCACTTGGTAATTGAATATTATTTCTCTTTACTATTTCAAATATCTCTTGAAGAAGCACTCCTATTTTTATATTTTTTAAGCTAGCTGTTAAATATGTATCAAATAAATAAGATATATCCTCATATAAATTTCCCTTACTTATTTTTCCCTTTTTAATTCCAACTGCTAATATAAATTCTATTATTTTTTCTTTATCTTTTGTTGCTAATGAAATCATAGCTTCGTTAAGCCATGATTTCATATTTTCATTTAAAACTCCTACAATACCAAAATCTATAAAACATATCTTTCCATTATATATTAGTAAATTTCCCGGATGTGGGTCTCCATGAAAAAATCCATCCTCAAAAATTTGTTTACAATATGATAAAGCTAGCTTTCTTGCTACATCCTTGTTATCATAGCCTTCTTCCTCAATCTTTTTAACATCATTTATTTTAAAACCATCTATTTTTTCCATAACTAATGTTTTCTTAGTTAAAAATTCTTCAATTATATTTGGTGCATACACTGAAGCTACATTTTTATTCATCTTTTTAAATTTTAAAATATTTCTTCCTTCAACAGAAAAGTCAAGCTCTTGTTTTGTTGATGTTGATTTTTCAATTTCATCTAAAACATCTAATGGGTCAACTATACTTAAATTTATTTTAGTAAATCGTACAATTCTTTTTAATATTGCTATATCCATTTTCATGGTTTCAGAAATATTAGGTCTTTGTATCTTTACTACAACTTTTCTACCATCATAAAGGATAGCTTCATATACTTGTGCCATCGATGCTGAAGCCATAGGTTTTTCATTAAAATATTTAAAACTATCCTCAATTTTTTTCCCTATACTATCTTCAAATACCTCTTTTATTAATGATATATCTTCTGTAATTACAGAATCTTGTAATTTTACAAGCTCATCTATATATCCTTTTGGAAGTATATCATCTCTTGTGCTAAGTATCTGCCCAATTTTTACAAAAGTAGGTCCTAATTCTTCAATAGCTTTTCTAAAGTTTTTAGGTGAATTTCTATTGTTATTAATTGTACTATCTACTACATATCCAAAACCATATTTTGCAAATACCTTGACAATTTCTTCAAATCTTTCTCTTGATTTTTTCTTCATATATTTCACCTTCCTTTTATAGAAAATTATATCTATTGAGCACTATTAATTCTTTTTCATAAACTCTTCAATATCTTCAACAGTTTTTATCATATCTTTTGTTAAAACTTCAACACCATTAGAAGTGATAAGTACATCATCTTCTATTCTTATGCCTATAGATTCTTCTTCTATGTAAATTCCTGGCTCTACTGTCCATACCATACCTTCTTTAAAAATTGTATTTCTATCTTTATTGCTTATATCATGAGTATCTAGCCCTAAACTGTGACCAATGCTATGCCAGTAATATTTTGAAACCTCTTCTTTATTTTTAATAAGTCCAAGCTTTATACATTCTTCTGCAATCCATTCAGTTGCCATTTTATTAAGCTCTTTATATTCAAGACCTGGCTTTATTGTTTTTATAACCCTTTCATTAACTCTTAAAACAGCATTATAAACTTCCTTCTGCCTTTCTGAAAATACTCCATTTACAGGAAATGTTCTTGTTATATCAGCATTATAATAATTATGTTGTGCTCCCAAATCAAAAAGTATTAAATCACCATCTTTTATTTCAGAATCATTATCTACATAATGAAGTATTGTTGCATTTTTTCCAGAGGCTGCTATAGTTTTAAAAGCATAATCTTTAATTCCACTGCTTTTACATACAAATTCATAATAAGCTTCTAATTGATATTCTTTCATTCCAGCCTTTGCATTTTTCATAAGGCTTTCTACACCTTTTATTGTTATTTCTATAGCTTTTTTCATTTCTTCAATTTCTTCTTTTGATTTTACCATTCTAAGAGGTATTATCTTAGGAAAAATATTTTTTATTCTTACAAATGGATATCTTTTTTTCACTTCTTCGCTAAAACTTTCTGATATTCCTTGAAGTTCTTGAAAGCTATCTCTTTCCATATCTAAATATAAATTTATTTCTTCTGTTTCTGAAAATACTCTATTTAAATAATCATAAAATCTTCCTAAATAGTCAATATATTTAACACCTGATATTTCTTTTGCTTCATTACTTCTTATACTTTTTCCTACCCAACGTTCTCTTTCCTCATCTATTTCTTTAATAAATAATCTTTCGCTTATAATTCCCTTTATCTTTGAGATAATAAGTATTGGTCCCTCTTCATCAATTCCTGTAAAATAATAGAAATTTCTATTAGGGGTAAATGGATAATTCTCATCACCACTTTTTTTAGGTGCATTTCCTGCAAATAATACTATTATTGAATTATCTTCTACTTCTTCTATTAATTTTTTTCTATTATTTTCAAAAAACTCTTTATTCATATTTACACACCCTTTAAGTTAATTTTTAAAGTAATTTTATTATATCCAATTTAAATATTTTTTTCACCCTTTAGAAAATTTATTTATAATATTGCACTAAATAATTAGTAGTGATAGGATAATTATATAATTTATATATTAAGGAGAATCTATTTATGAAAGAAAATAATCTAAAAATAGCTCAACAAGATATAGATGATGCTTTAAAGACAGTAGAAGATTTAGAAAACTTCTTAAACACAGATGAAGTTACTGAAAAAGTTATAAAAGAAAAATTCCTTGCATTAAATGATAAGGTAAAAAAACTTGAAGATATTTTAATATCTGAAGGAATTCTATAATATCTATAACTTAGCAAATAATATAATTTCCTGATAGTGCAATCTTTTTGTGACATTTAAAAAAATTAATTGCATAAAGTAACTTTTTTATTAAGTTTATCTTTGAGTATTGGTTTTGCTTTTTTATCAAATGTCACAATAAAATTATACTATCAATTTTCCTAAAGAATAAAAAAGTGTAAAATTATTACTTTGATTTTTCCGTCTTAACATAAAGCAATAATTCACACTTTTTATTCTTAATTATTTATATATTTCACTACTTAGTACTTTCTCTTTTTATTATTTCATAATTTAAAACATAGTTAGGATTATCTAGTTCTCTTTTATTAAGAATCTTTATTAACATTCTTACAGCAACAGAACCCATATCATAACTTGGTTGAGATATAGTAGTTAATTTTGGATAGAATATTTCTCCTAAAATATTATTATTAAATCCTATAACACTAACATCTTCTGGTACTCTAATGCCTTTTTCTCTTAGTGCATTTATTGCTCCCATTGCGATTTCATCTGAAGCACATACTATTCCATCAAACTTCTTGTTATTTTCTGTAAACCTTTGTATAGCTTGGTAACCTGTTTTAACAGTTAAGTTTTTAAAATAGCATAACTCTTCATCTACTTCTAAGCCTGCATCTTTAAGAGCATTTACAAATCCTATGTATCTTTCTCCCCAAGCATTCATATTCTCTTCATTTACTCCTATAAATGCTAGGTTCTTTAGTCCTAAATCTATTAAATATTTTGTTCCTTCATATGAAGCTGATATGTTATCAATAGTTACACTAGGTAACCTTCCTTCTTTATCCTTAGTTTCTACTAATACAGTTTTTAGGTCTAATTCGTTAATTAAATCAAGTATCTCTTCATTAAGGGAACTACTTATATAAATTACTCCATCAACCATTTTTTCTTTAAGTACTCTTAAATACTCTTTTTCTTTTTCAACATCAAAATCTGAATTGCATAATATTATGTTATAATCATAAATATTTGTTACATCTTCAGCTCCTCTAACAATATCTGGATAAAATTGACTTGCTATATCTGGTATTAGTATTCCAATAGTACTTGTTTTTTGAGTTTTTAAACTTCTTGCAACTATATTAGGTCTATAGCCTAATTTTTTTATAGCATCTAAAACTTTCTTTTTTGTATCTTCATTTACAACATCTATGTCATTTAATACTCTTGATACAGTTGCAATTGATACTCCTGCTTCTTTTGCCACATCTTTTATAGAAGTCGCCATATTATATCCCTCCTATTAGTTCTCGTTCATTTATATAATTATACATATATATTTTCTCAAAAACAAGGATATTTCAAAATATTATATATATATATTTTATCAATTATAATTAAAGAGACTAGCTTTTGCTAGTCCCCTCAAAATTACTTATTTATTTCAACATCTAAATTTAGCTTTTCGCCATTTATTATAGTTTCAGTATAATCTCTTTCTGCTCCTGAAATTATTTCTACTGTTAAGGTATCTTTCTTTATTGTATCCTTAAATTTCTCTATAACTGATATTAACATATCATTATCTGCAACATATAAGTTTATCTTATCTGCAACTTCAAAGCCTTTTTCTTTTCTCATGTTTTGAATTTTAGATATTATTTCTCTTACATGACCTTCTTCTCTTAATTCATCAGTTATATGAGTGTCAAGAACAACACCAATTTCACCTTCTCCAGCAAATGCATATCCACCAATTCCTTGCATTGTTACAAGAAGATTTTCTGAGTTTAATTCTATTTCAGTTCCATTTGCATTTATAGTTTCAGTTCCACCGCTCTTAATCTTTTGAGCTAATTCCATTTGATTCTTAGCTGCTATTTCTTTTCTTATTACAGGAATCATCTTACCATAAGCTTTTCCTAGTACTGGTAAGTTAGGTTTTATTTCAAAGTTAACATGTTGTGATAAATCTGCTCCAAAATCAACTTCTTTTATGTTTAATTCATCTTTTATGATGTCTCCATAATATTGTGGAAGTGAATCTGTTGAAACAAGCATCTTAGAAAGTGGCTGTCTATTCTTTATGTTAGCTCCATTTCTTGCACTTCTTCCAAGTTTAACAATTGTATAAGCTAAATCCATTTCCTTTTCTAAATTCTTATCTATAGCCTCTTCATCAACCTTTGGCCAGTGACATAAGTGTATACTTTCTTTAGCATTTTCATCTAATGAAACTACTAAGTTTTGATATATTTCTTCTGTGATAAATGGTACAAATGGTGCTGCAACCTTTGATAAAGTAACTAATGTGTTATATAAAGTTACATAAGCACCTATTTTGTCATCTGTAAGAGTTTCAGACCAGTATCTTGCTCTGTTTCTTCTTACATACCAGTTAGATAATTCATCAGTAAAGTTTTCAATAGCTAATGCTGCACTTGTTATATCATAAGAATTTAACTTATCATCAACATCTTTAACTAATGTGTTTAACTTAGACATTATCCACTTATCCATTACATTTTCTGATTTAAAATCTTTGTATTCTAATGGATTAAAATTATCTAATTCTGCATAAAGTACATAGAATGAATATACATTCCATAAAGTGCTTAAGAATTTTCTTTGAGAATCTGCAACATCTTCAACTGAGAATCTAGTTGGAAGCCATGGAGCACTTGCTGTGTAGAAATGCCATCTTGTAGCATCTGCACCAACACTTCCAAGTACATCAAATGGGTCTACTACATTTCCCTTGTGCTTTGACATCTTTAAGCCCTTCTTATCAAGAACATGACCTAAAACTATACAATTTTCAAAGGATGCTTTATCAAATATAGCAGTTGAAATTGCAAGTAAAGTATAGAACCATCCTCTAGTTTGGTCAACAGCTTCTGATATAAATTGAGCTGGATAATTCTTTTCAAATAATTCCTTGTTTTCAAATGGATAGTGTAATTGAGCAAATGGCATTGAACCTGAATCAAACCAACAGTCAATAACTTCTTTAGCTCTCTTCATAGATTTTCCACACTTAGGACATTTTAAATATACATTATCTATATAAGGCTTATGTAATTCTATATCTTCTGGTACATCTATTCCCTTTTCTTTTAACTCTGCTATGCTTCCAATACATTCTTGATGTCCGCATTCACAAGTCCATATAGGAAGTGGTGTTCCCCAATATCTATCTCTTGAAATACCCCAGTCAATAACATTTTCCAAAAACTTTCCAAATCTTCCTGTTCTTATGTTATCTGGATACCAATGAATCTTGTTGTTATTTTCTATAAGCTTATCTCTTAATGTTGTCATAGCAACAAACCAGCTTTCTTTAGGATAGTAAAGAAGTGGTGTATCACATCTCCAACAATGAGGATATGAGTGCATATGTCTTTCTTTCTTAAATAGCTTATTATTTTCTTCTAACCAGTTACAAATGCTTTCATCACATTTCTTAACAAACTTTCCTGCCCAAGGAGTAACTTCATCTACAAATTTACCTTCTTTATCAACTAAATTTACAAATGTTATTCCATTTTTCTTTGCAACAAAGCTATCATCTTCACCATAAGCTGGTGCAATATGAACTATTCCTGTACCATCTGTTAAAGTAACATAGTCACCATGAATAACTTCAAAAGCCTTTCCTTCAACCTTTGCAAAAGGCATTAATTGTTCATATTTAACTCCTAAAAGTTCTTCTCCCTTAAATTCTTTTACTATTTCATAATCTTCTCCAAGAACCTTATCAGCTAAATCCTTTGCTAATATATAAACTTCATCTCCAACTTTTGCTTCTATATATGTATAAGCTTTATTTACACATAGTGCTAAGTTTGAAGGTAAAGTCCATGGAGTTGTTGTCCATGCTAAGATATATTTATTTTCTTCGCCTACTACTTTGAACTTTGCAATACAAGTTAAGTCACTTACATCTTTATATCCTTGGGCAACTTCATGAGAAGAAAGTGCAGTTCCACATCTTGGACAGTAAGGCATTACTTTATGACCTTCATAAAGAAGACCTTTATCCCACATTTGCTTTAAAGCCCACCATACTGATTCTATATAATCATTATGATAAGTTACATATGGATTTTCCATATCTACCCAGTATCCTATTTGGTTAGTCATCTTTTCCCACATAGAAACATAAGTAAATACGCTTGATTTACATTCTTTAACAAACTTTTCAACACCATATTCTTCTATTTGTTGCTTTCCTGAAATTCCAAGCTTCTTTTCTATTTCAAGTTCTACTGGAAGACCATGAGTATCCCATCCAGCTTTTCTTATAACTTTATATCCCTTCATTACTTTGTATCTTGGGATTATATCCTTCATAACTCTTGTTAAAATATGACCTACATGAGGCTTTCCATTTGCTGTTGGAGGCCCATCATAAAAAGTGAAATATTCACCATCTTGGTTCATATCAAAATTCTTTTTAATAATATTTCTTTCTTTCCAAAGGTTTGCTATATCTTTTTCCATACCTACAAAACCATTTGATAATTCAACCTTTTTGTACATTTAAGTAGCTCCTTTCTTATTTTTATAATAAAAAAACTTCATCCGCTAAGGACGAAGTTAAAATTCGTTATACCACCTACTGCAACAACACATGGTTTAATGTGTTAAAATTCAAGTACAAACATACTCTATCCCTTAACGCAGGCCAACGTGATAACTTACTAAAAAAATTTTTCAGCCTCAAACTCCTAGGTGATTTTCATTAAAAACTTCTATAACTTTACACCAACCAGTTACTCTCTTTAAGAAGAAATTTTAACTACTTTTCCTAATCACAGTCTCTGATTTTTATTATATATTATCTATTAAATATTTGTCAATTCTTGATTTATTATTCAAAATAAATAAATTTTTAATTGTATTTCTTTAAATCATAAAAAATACAATTAACTCTTTAAAATTCTTTATTTATTATTAATTATCACCATAAATTTTAATTTGTATTCAGGTGTTATACTAAAAGTATAGTTAATATATAATTTCCTATAAAATTTAAAAATAAATTTATTGAAAGAAGGCTTTTTATTATGTCAGAACTAGCATTTAAGGTTGAAGAAAAATTAGCAAACGAGAAGGCTAAAGTTATAAGAAGGAATGGACAAACTCCTGGAGTTATTTATGGAGAATTTTTAGACAATCCTATTTCAATTAAAATTGCTAACACTCAATTGCCTAAAATCCTTAAAACTCATTTAACAAGTTCAGTGGTTTCACTAGAAGTAAATAATGATGTTAAAAATTGTGTTATTAAAGATATTCAAAAAGATATGTATGGAAAAATCATTCATGTTGACTTCCAATATGTAAAAGCAAATGAAGTTATTAAACTTAAAGTTCCAGTAACCTTTGAAGGACAAGGTGCTTTAGAAACTAATAGATTAGTCTTAGAAACATTTGCTTCAGAAATAGAAGTACAAGGAGTTGTTGAAAAACTTCCAGAAAAAATAGACATTGATGTTTCAGATAAGAAATTTGAAGATAAAATTTTAGCTAAAGATGTTACTCTTCCTGAAGGAGTTCATTTAGTTACTGCTGAAGATACACTATTAGCTGTTGTAGCAGGAACTGAAACTGAGGAAGAATCTGAAGAAGAGACAGAAGAAAAAACTGAATAATTACATAACTTTTAACCCCATACTATATATAGTATGGGTTATATTTTTGCCCTTATAAATAATTATTATCAATTAATATTGACTTTTACTGTTATCAATGTTTTAATAAGATTAATAACCTTAAATTATGGAGATATAAAATTATGAATAATAATGAACTTAGCCAAGAAATTCTTGATAAAATAACAAAAGTTTGCGTATGCAAATCTATTTCTAGACTTAAAATTAAAGAAGCTATAAAGTCAGGAGCAAAAACTGTAGAAGAGGTTAAAAAAATTACTGGTGCAGGAACAGGCTCATGCAAAGGTTGCAGATGCATTCCCAAAATTCAAATGCTTATAGATGAAACTAACTAAATAATTAAAATAAATCTGATGTAAAAGTATCGATTGTAAAGTAGATAAATATAGTCTGTATTCCATTCATTTGATATTTTGATTATATAATCTTATTGAATTTTATACAGACTATTTTACACTTCCAACAAAAATTATTATAATAAGTATATTAATTTCTATTAAGATTATTATTCTTATGAAATAAAATTTTTTTATTTTAAATATTCTTGTTCTATAATATTTAGAAATTTTTTAAATTTTTCTACCTCTTCTAATTTAAAACTTAAAATAGAATTGTTCTTTATATCCCCATATTTACACTCACCTTGTTCAACTTTTGATTGTTCAATAACTTTTACATTTTCTTTTTCTAAAGGATATTTAGCATATAATGTGGAAACTGGAATAAATGTATACTTTTCATCATTCTTATATTTATAATTATCAACTTTTTCTAGATTTTTAAGAAAAACTATATACTCTTTATTATCTTCCATAATTTGATACCCATATGTAACATCATAGGTTAAACTATCTCCTTTTAGAAAAACAGATGGTTCTTCTATATATATAATGCTTCCTTCTTTATAATCATCACTTCCATGATATTTACAAATAATTTTTACCTTTGTCTTAGTTGATTGCAAAAATAATTTTCTATCTTCTTGAACTTGAACTTTAGCTATTAAATTTGATTTTTTTTCTAAATCATGAATATCTGTAATATTATTATCAAAATATTCATTTACAGGATATACTTGTACTTGATAATCATCTAAATTATCTTCACCTACTAATTCTTTAAAATAAATATTTCCTTTAAAACTATTTTTTGTTATGATACCAAAAGCAATTGTAACTAATAATGTAATAAATAAACAAAGGAAATATATTTTTGTCTTTTTATTCATATTTCTTTATTCCTCCACAAGTTTAAGTCTACCATTATCCATTTTCAACTTTACATCTGCTAATATATTAATATCATCTTTGTTGTGACTAGCTAGAATAACTAATGTTCCTTTTTCTTTTTCCTTTTTTATTAATTCATGAAATGTCTTTACTCCATTTTCATCTAAGGCATTTGTAGGCTCATCTAAAACAAGTAATTTGGGTTGCTCCATTAATGCTTGTGCTAAAGCTAAACGTTGTTTCATACCAAGTGAATATTTTGCTACCTCTCTTTTATCTTCAGGATTTAATCCAACAGAAATTAAAGCTTTCTTAATATCATTTTCCCCAATTTTATTTTTAATTTGAGCTAATGTTTTTAAATTTTCATATCCTGAATAAAATTTAAAAAATCCTGGTGTTTCAATGATAGCACCTATACTTTCTGGAAAATCTATATCTTTCCCAATTTCTTTCCCATCTACTTTTATGAAACCAGAATCAATTTTAATTAATCCACAAATACTTTTTAACAACATAGTTTTTCCTGAACCATTATGGCCATATAAACCATATATATTACCACTAGTCATTAAAAGATTTATGTTTGATAATATTACATTTTCTTTAATTGTTTTAGTAACATTTTTAATTTCTATTTTCATATATTCCTCCTATAATAATTCATATCTCTTTAACTTATTTCTGCCTATAAAGTACAAAACATTCATAAATATAACTTGGATTACTAAACTTACATATTTATTCATATTATTTAATGAAATAAATTCAAATATATAGTTATAATTACTTGAATTTACACTACATGAATAATGGTAATTATATATTCCTCTATTAAATATAAAGTATCTTCCAAGATTTGCATTAGAAAATCCTGATTCATATAATACTCCTGTTAATATAATTGGAAAAATAACAAGTAACAATCCACTTATAATTCCAATATCATCTTTTGTATATAATGAAATTACTTGTATTAGCAATATAATATTTAAATATTGTAACCAATTCATAAATAATATATTAGCTACAAAACTCCATGAAATATTATCAATAAAAATAGCTTGTCCTTCAAGTATAAGAAACATACTAAAACTTATTAATTCAAAAAATGTAATATAAATTATGTCCTTCAAAAATATTTTTTTTAACCAATAAGCTCTATTTTGGGTTCTAGTAAATATATAAACAAAATTATCTTTTAATTCATTAACTAATTTAATTCCAACAAAAATAGATATTAATATAATAGGAAGCATATATATTATAAGCTTTAATATTTCACAGCTTTCATTTACAAATATTCCACCAAAATAAAATTGTATAATTGCTTTTGATTTTATTATTTCATTTAAATTCAAAATGTAATGATAATAAATATAATTAAAAGTTATATTTAGTATTCCTATGAAAAAAATCTCTATTAGGCTTTTTTTATCTTTGATAATATTTTTCAATTCCATAGCTACCTCCATATAATATCAATTTTTTTAAGATATTTTTCACCAAAAAGGCTTAAAATATAATAAATAATTAAGATATTTACAATAAGTAAAATACAATTTAAAGCTTCTATTGGATTGTTAAAATTGACCCTCATAAAAAAACTAATAGATGGAATAAAATCAATTTTAAATATATATTTAATAATTGTTGGCAAATATATTAGAAATATTGGACTACAAATTGCAATAATATCTGAATTGCTTTTTAAAAGAACTATTTGTGAAGCTATGCCTAAGCAACTAAGAAAAACTGTATTTAATAATATTATAAGTATTGAGTATATAATATTATATCCAATAGCCTCAAAACTTTTTTTCATACTGATAAATATTAAAAGAGGAATGTGAATTATTACACTATAAATAAATCCATTTTTTAATATAAAGTTTCTCTTTAATCTCCACCACATTTTTTTATTTTTAAATCTCAATAATACTTGAAAAGAATTTTTAACATCTAATACTTGAAATACTATAATCATGTAAATAGGAATAATAAGTCCCATTATAAATAAATCAGTAAAAATCGCTTCATAAAAAATATCAATTGAAGCATCAGTTATTCTAATATTTATATAAAAACCTGCTACTAAAAGAATAAGAGATAATATATAAGCTAATTTGTATTGTAAAATATATTTTATATTAATTTTTTTCTTCATATTTACCACAACCTCTAATAATTAAAGTAATAGCACAAATAAAAATAAATAAACAATATAATACTAAACCTATAAAATTAGCTTTTTTTCCTGCTTGAGTATATGATAGAAAATCCATTATTGGTATTTTTAATATTTGAGAAGAAAAAGAAGAAAGCATAAATATAACAAATATAATTATATTTACTTGTAATTCTTTTATACTTTTAAATTTTTGAACAAAATTCACTCCATATGCCAATAATGCTATAAGTCCTCCTAATGTACTATAAATTAATATATACAATAAATTATAAATAAAAGGATATTGTATTCTAAAAAAATCAAATAAATCTGTATTTTCATATCTGCGAATTAAATCATAGTTAGGCAAAGCCCATCTATTATCAAAACCTTCTATTGGAAAAGTTAAATAACATAATAATTGATTTATTAATAATGGAATTAGAAAACTTAAAAAGGTTATTATAAATATTGCAATTGCTTTACTCCATATATATCTTTTTTTAGAAGTTCTCAAAATTATTAATTGAGTTAAATTACTCCTTTCTTCTTTTTTAAAAGAGCCTGAATATATACTCATTGCAAGCAAAGGGAAAAATAGTGCTAATACAATTATTATTGCTCTTGTACTAGTAGATACTAGTATAAAATTTTCATTAGCAGCTCTTAAAAACTGATAATAACTATTTTTGTACATAAAACAATTTATTATAAATCCTCCAATACTTATACACCACAGAATTGAAAATATAAACTTGAATTCCATTTGATTAATACAATTTTTTAATTCCATCTTAATTTGCCTATACATATTTCACCTCTAGTTTTTTATTATAATTTTTTGAAATTTAACTTTTAATTGAATAGTTGTATGTTTATGATAAAATTTTTTGTTTTTCGCTTCAACTACTTTTTATAGTTTTAAGAAAGAATTAAGAAAGAATTAAGAAAGAATTTAAAGTTTATTGACCAGTATTAGTTTATTTTACTATTACCTTATAGAAACTACTTTAAGTAGTGTATAGAGGTTATTTATGAATAAATTTCAAGAATTATCTGAAGCAGAATTAGGAATTAGAAATTATAAATACTATTTGGAAGTTAAACAGAGTTGTAACAACCCCTAAATTAATTTCAATATGTTTATAATTCAATTTTTTAAATTTATAAAGATACCTTAGGTTGTTGAATAAACAAAAATTGTAAAAAATAAAAAAGCCATTCTTTTGTGGTATAATGATTTCGCTAAAAAAAACAAATCACAAAAGGAATTACTTGAATATGATTATACCATTAAATATTATATGGGCAAGCTCGATATGAACGTCATATAAAATGAGTTTTAATGGCATACTTGATAGATAAATTTAATAAAAAACAGCAAGGAATAAAAAGTAGAAAATATCCTTGGAATATATAATTTTTAAGAAAGAATATTTTCTTGTATAATTATTTGTAAAAATTAGTTATTCAACAACCTATTTTTGTTTATAAAACTATTTCTTTTTTGTAATATAAACCTTAAATAGTGATTTATTTATTAAGAAAGATATTAAAGAAATAAGGCTAAAAAACATAACCTTTCCTGTGTATTCAATCATAAAAATATCAATATTATATTTCTTCATATATAAAAAGTATTTAATTTTTTTAACATAAGTTTTATATAATTCTCCCCAAAACTTAAAATCCGACCATTCATTAGGAAGCATTTCTAAAGGAATTTTTATATTTATAGCTTTAATAAATACAATTAACAATATTAATATTAAAATGATATATAAACTCTTCAATATATATTTATTTTTAGCTTGAAGTGCTTTTTTAAAAAGCTTAAATTCTATAAAAAC
>CACZYK010000058.1 GCA_902785295.1 uncultured Clostridium sp. | reverse complement strand
TAAAGAATTCAGGTCTAGTTTTCATGTGACTATGCCAGTCCACTAAATATGTATTTTCATGAGTATTTATAAAGTTCATGATTGAGTTATTTCTTTCTGATTCTTGTTCTGGAAAAGGAAGGACTATGTTTACTAATAATATTGGCTTACCATTAGCAGAATTATAAATTTGTTCAAGTGCATTAATATCAATCCCATTACTAGCATTTGTTCTCTATAAAATTTTTATTGAAAGGTGAAGAAATTTGTGAACGTTAAAAAGAATGTCTTTATAGTAGATAAAAATAATAATGAATTAAATAAAATGTTAAATCATTTAGGGTATAATATTGTTAATTATTGCAATTTTAAAAATATACTTAATGAAATAAAAAAATATAATCCAGATTTAATAATATTTGATTTTATGATGTTTGGAAATGCTTCAGTGACAATAATAAAAGAGATAAGAAGTATAAGTTGTGTACCCATAATAATAATTACCCATAATTATGAAAAGATTAATAAAATAATGGCTTTAGAATTAGGAGCAGATGATTATATCATAAAGCCAATTGATTTAGATGAACTATCAGCACGAATTAAGGCAATAAATAGAAGATATATACAAAATACTAATCAATTAAAAGAAGATGTTATAAAAATAAGTAATATAGAATTTAATTCACATGAATACAAAATAAAATATAATAATAAAAAAATTTGTATGTCTCCAAAAGAATATGAATTATTTTATTATTTAGTGACAAGAATTAATAAGGTAGTTACAAGAGAAAAATTATTAAAAGAAGTATGGAATGAAGATATAAAATCAAATTCTCGTACTCTTGATGTTCATATAACAAGATTAAGGGAAAAGCTTAAGGATTTAAATGATTTAAATGATTTAGAGATAGTAACAGTATGGGGAAAGGGATATAAATTTATAATAAATCATTAATTGAATATGAAATTTATGATATACTAAGAAATAAGGTCTTAAAAGTAGGCCTTTTTATTCTAAACAAAAAAGTAAATAAAGGAGAGATAAACAAAATGTTTCTTATAGTTGGATTAGGAAATCCAGGAAGAGAATATGAAAATACAAGACATAATATAGGCTTTGCAGCAATGGATGTACTTGCTGAAAAGTATAATATAGATATAAATAGGTCAAAATTCAAAGGAGAATATGGTGAAGGATTTATTAATGGAAATAAAGTTATACTATTAAAACCATATACATTTATGAACTTAAGTGGAGAAAGTGTTAGAGAAGCAATAGATTTTTATAAACTTACTGAAGACCAAGTATTAATTATATATGATGATATAAGCTTAGAACTTGGTAGACTAAGAATAAGAGAAAAGGGAAGTGCAGGAGGACACAACGGCATAAAAAGTATAATAAACCATATGGGAACAGATGTATTTACAAGAATTAAAATTGGAGTAGGAGCTCCAAAAGGAGATTTAGTAAATCATGTTCTTGGAAAATTCTCAAAAGATGAAGTTAATATACTTAAGCAAACACTAGATGCAGTAACAGAAGCAACAGCAGATATTATTGATAATGGAGCAAAAGATGCAATGAATAAGTTTAATGGATTTTCTCCAAATAAGTAAAGTAAGGAGGGCACAATATGAGATTAGAGGGGTTAATCAAACCCTTTGTAAATAGTGAAGAATTTTTGAATATAAAAAAATGGATAGAGGGAAAAAATCATCCAGTTGAAATTGATGGATTATCAAGTTCGGGTAAAGCATATTTTTATAATGCTATATATGAAGGATTAGAAAAATCAGTTGTAGTAATAACACCTAGTGATTTAGAAGCAAAAAATGTTTATGAGGATTTAAATTTATATTTGAATAATGTATATTACTTCCCAGCTAAAGAAGTTGTATTTTACAATATAGATGCAATTTCAGGGGATTTGAGATGGGCTAGATTAAATGTAATAAAGGAGATACTTTCAAAGAAGAAAAACATTGTAGTAACCTCTGTTGATGCTTTTACAAATCAATATACTCCTAGAAATTTATTTTTAGAACATAGTATTAATTTAAAAATAGGGAAGCAAGTAGATTTTAATGAACTTTCTAAATTGCTTGTAGAAAGTGGATATCAAAGAACAGATATGGTAGAAGGAAAAGGAGAGTTTTCAGTAAGAGGGGGACTATTAGATGTATTTCCACCAGACTCAGTATATCCTTATAGAATAGAATTGTTTGGAGATGAAATTGATTCCATAAGAACATTTAATACAGAATCTCAAAGAAGTATTGATAAAGTAAAAACATTAAGTATATTTCCAGCTAAAGAAATAATAATTAATGAAGAAATAAAAAACTATGCTATTGAAAATATAAATGAAAACTTAAATGAAGCTTTAGAGAAAAATAAAGATAAAAATATAAAAGAAAAACTAACCTCTATTGTTAATAAAAACTTAGAAGAGTTAAAACAAACAGGAAGTTTTGAAACAATAGATAGTTATATACCTTTATTTTATAAGGAAACAGAAAGCTTATTTGACTATTTAAATGGTTATATATTTATTTTAGATGAAAAAGTAAGGTCATTAGGTAAATTAGATAGCACATACCTAGAATTTATGGAAAACTACTCTATATTTCTTGAAAGAGGAGATATTTTACCAAAACAAGGAGAGCTATTAATAAATAAAGATGAACTTGTTGAAAAGTTTGAAAAAAATGTTGATATAGTATTACAGGAAATTTATAAGGAAGGAAGTTTTTTAAAGTCATTTAATAAACTAGAAATACAAGCTAGTGAATTAACAGGATATCAAGGACAATTAGATTTATTAATAAATGATATATTAAGCAAGAAAAAAGAAGGTTACAGAACAATAATATTATCTGGGACTAAGGCAAGAGGAGAAAGACTTGTTGATACATTAAGAGATAGAGGAATTGAAAGTGTATATAAAGATAAAATAGATGATATAACAGAAGGAGAAGTTGTAATAACTTATGGAAATTCCCTTAAGGGTTTTGAATGCAAACAATATAAAATATGTGTAATATCAGATAAAGAGGTATTTGGTGAATCAAAAAGAAAACTTACTAAAAAAAGAAGTAAGAAAAAAGGTGTCTCAAAGATAAAGAGCTTTGCTGAATTAAAGCCAGGCGATTATGTTGTACATGTAAATCATGGAGTTGGTGTTTATAAAGGAATAAAACAAATAGAAGTTGGGGGACACAGAAGGGATTACCTTGATATTGAATATGATAAGGGTGATAAATTATATGTTCCTGTTGAACAGCTTGACCTTGTTCAAAAGTATATAGGAAGTGAAGGGAAAAATCCTAAAGTAAATAAATTAGGAGGAAGTGAGTGGCAAAAAGCTAAGGCTAAAGTTAAAAAGTCAATAAATGAAATTGCTCAAGATTTAGTTAAGCTTTATGCAACAAGAACAGCTATTAAAGGGCATAAATTTTCAAAAGATACTCAATGGCAAAGACAATTTGAAGATGAATTTCCATTTCAAGAGACACCAGATCAGTTAACTTCAATTGAAGAAATAAAAAAAGATATGGAATCAGATAAAGTAATGGATAGACTTTTATGTGGAGATGTAGGTTATGGAAAAACTGAAGTAGCTATGCGTGCAGCTTTTAAGGCCGTTATGGATGGAAAGCAGGTAGCTTTTCTTGTACCTACAACAATACTTGCAGAGCAACATTACAAAAATATGGTAAAAAGATTTTCTGATTTTCCAGTAAAGATAGATATGATAAGCAGGTTTAGAAGTGCCAAAGAACAAAAGGCAACTCTTAAGGCTGTAAAAGAAGGAAATGTTGATATATTAATAGGAACTCATAGGTTAGTTTCTAAAGATATTGAATTTAAGGATTTAGGATTACTTATTGTTGATGAGGAGCAAAGATTTGGAGTAACTCAAAAAGAAAAAATAAAAAATCTTAAAAAAAATATAGATGTTTTAACTTTAAGTGCTACTCCTATTCCAAGAACCCTTCATATGTCATTAACAGGAGCTAGAGATATTTCAGTTATAGAAACTCCTCCAGAGGAAAGATATCCTATTCAAACTTATGTTGTTGAGGAAAATGACCAACTTATAAGAGATGCCATAATGAGAGAAATAGGAAGAGGCGGACAGGTATATTTTGTTTATAACAGAGTTGAAGATATAGAAAGAATTGCAAATTATGTAAAAGGACTTGTTCCAGAAAGTAAAGTTGCTGTTGTTCATGGGCAAATGACTGAAAGAGAATTAGAAAAAGAAATGATTAGCTTTATGGCAAAGGAATATGATGTCTTAGTATGTACAACTATTATAGAAACTGGAATTGATATTCCAAATGTAAATACAATTATAGTTTATAATTCAGATAAAATGGGACTATCTCAATTATATCAATTAAGAGGAAGAGTAGGACGTTCTAATAAAATAGCATATGCTTATTTGTTATATACAAAAGATAAAGTATTAACAGAAGTAGCAGAAAAGAGATTAAAAGCTCTTAAAGATTTTACTGAATTAGGCTCTGGATTTAAAATAGCTATGAGGGATTTAGAAATAAGAGGAGCAGGAAACATGATGGGTTCAGCTCAGCATGGACACATGGCTACAGTGGGATATGATTTATATTGCAGAATGTTAGAGGATACAATTAAATTAATTAAAGGTGAAATAGATAAAGAACCTATAGAAACTACTATTGATTTAAGAATAGATGCATATATACCTTCATCATATATTGAAGATGAAATACAAAAGATAGAAGTGTATAAAAAGATAGCTGCAATAGAAAACATTAATGAATATGAAGATGTAAAAGAAGAACTTATAGATAGATATTCAAATATTCCAGATAGTGTATATAACCTTATGGATATAGCCTATATAAAAAGTAGAGCTAATCTTATTTCAATAGAGGAAATAAAAGAAGTAAATGATGAAATTTTATTTAAATTTGCCAAAGATTATGATGGATATAAAAATATATTCCATATATTACTTTCAGATTATAAAAATAATGTCTTATTAAAATTTGGAGATAATCCTGAGTTTAGATTCAATACAAAAGAAGTTAAGAGAGAGGATTTACTAGAAATATTTAAAAGTATGTTTGATAAATTATTAGAACAATAAATAATTAGCAGAGGGAAAAAATATAAAACCTTCTGCTAAAACGAGATAAATTAACAAAAAAGTAAAAAATACTAAAAGAAATGATAAATTAATAAAAAAGAAATAATTTAAAAGACATAATAAAATTGAAGTATATCAAGAATACTGTTATACTATATACTGTGTAAAAACATTAGATAAGAATATAATAAATAGAAGTGAGGGAAAATACCGTGAAAAAAGTGAAAACGTATATATCAATAGCTCTAATAGGAGCAATGGCTTTATCATTTACTGGATGTAATATGATAAAAAGAACAGCAGCATCGATAGGAAAGACTGTATTAGCAGAAGTTGGGGATAAAAAAATAACAAGAGCTGATGTTGATGCAGAATTAAAATCAACTTTATCACAATACAAAGAACAATATGGTGATGATTTTGAAGAAAATTCAGACCTTAAAGATACATTAAAAAGTACAAGAGAGAATGTAGTAGATAGCTTAGTGGAAAAAGAAGTTCTTTTAAAGATGGCTGAAAAGCTTGAGTTAGTTCCAGATGAAAAAGAAATAAATGAATATGCTGAAAAGCAAGTTCAAACATATAGAAACAAAGTAGCATCTTCAAGTACAGCAACAGAAACTTCAACAGCAACATTAGATGATGAATTTAATAAATTTTTAGATACTTGTGGTTATACAGTAGAAACTTTTACTCAATATTGGAAAGATAATTATGTAATAAATAAAGTTATTGATGATATGGTTAAAGATGCAAAAGTTTCAGATGATGAAATTAAATCTTATTATGATGAAAATAAAGATAATTATAAGAGAGAACCTGGAGCAGATGCGTACAACATATTAGTAGATTCAGAAGAAAAAGCTAAAGAAATAAAATCTCAAATAAAGAGTTTAGATGACTTTAAGAAATTTGCAGATGAAAATAATACAGATGGAACTAAAGGAAAAGGTGGATACTTAGGATATGTAACTTATGAAAATAGTGGAATGGTAGAAGAATTCACTAATGCCTTTAAGGAATTAAAAAATGATCAAGTATCAGACCCAGTAAAGAGTACTTATGGCTGGCACTTAATAATGGCAGAAAATGCTCATTCAGAAGCATATACAGCAACTCTTGAAGAGGCTAAGTCTGAAATTGAATCTACATTATTAAATGATAAAAAGCAACAAGCTTATAATGATAAGTTAGACCAATACAAAGAAGAAGTTGGAGTAAAAGAACATAAAGATAGATTATAATATTAATATTTAATTTTAAAAGAAGTCCTTTTTAGGGCTTCTTTATTATTTTCCCTAATATAAAAGATATTACCTAAATGTGTATAAAATTTCTTAAAAAACAAATACTAATGTTGAAAAACTTAATTTTGATTTTTTAAGGAGGATTATTTAAATGAAAGCAACAGGAATAGTAAGACGTATTGATGATTTAGGAAGAGTGGTTATACCAAAAGAAATAAGAAGAACTCTAAGAATAAGAGAGGGAGATCCATTAGAAATATTTACAGATAGGGAAGGGGGAATTATATTAAAAAAATATTCCCCAATTGAAGAACTAACAGATTTTTCAAAAGAATATGCTGAAAGTCTTCAAGAAGTTATAGGACATATAATTTTAATATCAGATAAAGATGCTTTTATATCTGTTAGTGGAACAAGCAAAGATGATTATGAAGACAGAAAAGTAAGTCAAAGATTAGATGAATTAATGGAAGAGAGAAAAAGTGTTTTATTAGGTATTGGAAATAAAGAAGTAATTCCATTACATAAGGATGATTCATTATCTGGATATAAATATCAAGTTATAGCACCAATAATTGCTAAAGGAGATGCAATAGGTTCAGTTATAATATTATCAAAGGATGAAGAAATAGGAGAATTAGAACTAAAATTATCAGAAACAGCAGCAACTTTTTTAGGAAAGCAAATGGAGCAATAATTTATAAAATATCATGAATAATAACTCCAAACTTGAAATAAAAATAATTAGAACTAAGTAGAGTTTGGAGGATTTTTATGAAAAAACAATCCTTAATAAAAGGAAGTCTAATATTAGGAATAGCAGGAATATTAACTAGATTTTTAGGTATATTCTTTAGATGGCCATTATTTATGCTAATAGGAGATGAAGGAGTAGGGTACTATCAAATGGTATATCCTTTATACATGTTTTTTATAGCAATGGCATCTGGAATACCAATAGCTATGTCAAAGATGATATCAGAAAGTAATGCTATAAATGACATCAAAACAAGTTTCCAAGTTGTAAAAGAGTCTGCTATACTTACAATCTTTATAGGGACAGGCACATCTTTAATATTATTTTTATTTTCTAAACAAATAATAAATTTTTTAAATTGGGATTATAAAGCATACTATTCATTAATAGGAATCTCTTTTGCTCCAATGATAATATCATTTGTAACTGTTTTAAGAGGATTTTTTCAAGGATTTCAAAATATGACTCCATCTGCAATATCACAAATACTAGAACAAATAGGAAGAGTGGTTTTTGGAGTGGGCCTCGCATATATCTTATTACAAAAAGGAATTGAATTTTCAGCTGGAGCAGCTTCTTTTGGAGCAACAGCAGGAGGAATATTAGCAGGATTATTTTTATACTTTCAATATAGAAAAACAAAAAAATCCTTTAAGATAATAAAAGTAAAATCAAATCCAGATATATTAACTAAAATACTAAAAATATCTATCCCCATATCACTAGGAGCAACTGTTGGAACAATAATGAGTTTAATAGATTCAATATTAGTACCTCAAAAATTATTACAAGCAGGTTTTAATAAAACTCAATCAACAATATTATATGCTCAACTTACTGGAAAAGCATCAGTTATAGTTAACATTCCATTAACTTTATCAATAGCACTATGCACATCATTAATACCTATAATAGCAGAATCTTATGTTTTAAAAAGAAGAGAAGAAATAAAAAGTAAGGTAAATTTATCAATAAAAATGTCAGCAGTAATTGCAATACCATGTATGTTTGGATTATTTTTTATGGCAGAGCCAATAATGAGATTTATTCTTCCAGGAAGGTCTGAAGGGGGAAATATTTTAAAATATCTATCACTATCAATTCCATTTATAATAATAACTCAAACTACCACATCAATACTTCAAAGTGTAGGTTCTTATATAATTCCAATTATAAATTTATTAATAGGATGTATTTTCAAGATTATTCTAACCATAGTTTTAGTTCCTATAAGCTATATAAATATATATGGAGCAGTTATAGCTTCAGTATCAGCATATGTTATAGTTGCAATATTGAATGTAATTGCTATGAAAAAAAAGCTAGGTCTTAAATTAAACCCTTATGATAATTTTGTAAAGCCTTCTTATGCATCAATATTTATGATTATTGGAGTTTTATTAAGTTATAGTTATTTATTTAAAAATACTTCAAGTAATGGTGTATCTTGCTTACTATCTATTTTATTAGGTGTTATAATATATATAATGGGGATAATAATTTTAAAAATCTTTAATATTAAAAATGATAGAAAAATTATTAAGAGAGCAAAAAAGCCTCTCAAAAAAACATAAAAAGAAAGGAGGTACTGTTACTTTTTAAGTAGCAGAATATTAATGATTAAAATAATAGGTTTAGGACCTGGAGCTCCAGAATCTTTAACAGTTGGAGCTGTTGAGCAATTAAAAAAATGTAATAATATATACTTTAGGACAGAAATACATCCCACAGTTGATTATATAAAAGAAATAGGAATCAAGTTTAAAACATATGACCATTATTATGAGACTTCATCAAGTTTTGATGAGGTATATAAAAATATTGCAGAAGATTTAATTAAAGTTTATAAAGAAGAGGGAGACTTGCTTTATGCAGTTCCAGGTCATCCTTTAGTTGCAGAAAAATCTGTATCTAATTTAATTGATTTGTGCAAAGAAAATAATATTGAATATAAAATAATACCAGCTGTAAGCTTTATTGATGCAATGATGGACAGATTGCAAATAGACCCTATAAATGGACTAAAGATAATAGATGCTTTTGATATCAAAAATCAAATATTAGATAAGAGAATAGGAACAATAATAACACAGGTTTATAATCCGCTTATAGCTTCAGAGGTAAAGCTTAGTTTATGTGAATATTATAATGATGAAACAGAAATAATATATTGTAGAGCCGTTGGAATAGAAGGAGAAGAAACTATAAGAAAAATTCCTTTATATGAACTTGATATGCAAGAAGATATAGATTATTTAACATCTATATACATACCAAAGAATTTAAATAATAAAAAAGATATATATGATTTAGTAGAAATTGTTAATATCTTAAGAGGAGAAAATGGATGTCCATGGGATAGGGAACAAACCCACGAATCAATAAAAAATGCTATTATAGAAGAAAGCTATGAAGTGGCAGAGGCTATTGAAAATGAAGATGATAATGGAATTATAGAAGAACTAGGAGATGTTTTATTACAAGTTATATTTCATGCTGCCATAGGAAAAGAAGATGGTTACTATAATCTTAGTGACATAATTGAAGGGATATGCAATAAAATGATATATAGACATCCTCATGTATTTGGAAATGTAGATGCAAAGACGACTGAAGAAGTATTAGTAAATTGGGATGAGTTAAAGAAAAAAGAGAAACATTTTGAAACAATGACAGATGAACTTAAGGGAGTAGCCAAAACTTTACCAGCCTTAATAAGAGCATCTAAGGTTCAAAAGAAAGCTAAAAAAGTAGGATTTGATTTTGAAAATGTTGATAAAGCATTAGAAAAAATAAAAGAAGAAATAAATGAAGTAGAAGATGTATATAAAACAAATAATGTGGATAGAATAACAGAGGAACTAGGAGATTTGCTTTTCTCTTGTGTTAATACAGCTAGATTTTTAAATATAGATAGCGAAGAAGCATTAAATAAATGCACAAACAAATTCATAGAAAGATTTAGTTACATAGAGAATACTGCAATAAAATTAGGGTTAAATTTAAAAGAAATGTCATTAAAAGAAATGGATAAACTATGGGAAGAAACAAAAAAATAGAAAAATAATCTTATATAGAAGGATTTTTCTTAATTGTGGAGAATAATAAGAGTAATGTATTCATATCTGTTAAATTTAAATACAGTTAATAATTAATGAAAGTGTAAAAATGTATAGACTATCTAGCAAAGAAATTATATAATAATAAAATGTAGGTATGGTACATAAAAACAGTATTATATTAAATAATAACTGGATTTTAAGGAGGATGTAATTGTGAATAAATCAGAATTAATTACAAGCATGGCAGAAAAAGCTAAAATGACAAAAAAGGATGCAGAAGCAGCATTAAAAGCATTTACTGAAAGTGTTGAAGAAGCACTAGAAAAAGGTGAAAAAGTTCAATTAGTTGGATTTGGAACATTCGAAACAAGAGAAAGAGCAGCTAGAGAAGGAAGAAATCCAAGAACTAAAGAACCATTAACAATACCAGCATCAACAGTTCCAGTTTTTAAAGCAGGAAAAGAATTAAAAGAAAAAGTTAACAAATAATAAAAAACCCGAGATAGCTCGGGTTTTTTTGTAGCATATATTTTATTAAGGAGTAAAGAAATTGAGGTTAGATAAATATCTTAAAGTATCAAGAATAATAAAAAGAAGAACAGTAGCAAAAGAAGCTTGCGAAAGTGGAAGGGTTTCTATTAATGGAAAAGTTGCTAAGCCATCAAATGATATAAAAGAAGGCGACATTATAGAAATAACCTTTGCAAATAGAAAACTAAAGGCTAAGATTGTCAACATATCAGAGTATGTAAAAAAGGATGATGCTAAAGACATGTATGTTATTCTTGAAGGGGAAGAAGACAAAGAATAGATAATAGAATAAACAAAATTTTTCTTACATATAATCTATTGTATGACTTATAAAGGAGAATACTATGGAACAATGTAAGAATAGCAATTTAGAATTAGAAAATAGAAAAAAACTTTCATTATCTGGAGTAGAAGAAATAGTAAGTTTTCAAGATGAAAAAGTTTCTTTAAATACTATACTAGGAAACCTCACAATAAGAGGAAGCAACCTAAAAATGAGTAAATTAGATGTTCAAAGTGGTGAAGTTATCATATCTGGTGTAATTTCATCAATGATATACAGTGAGAAAAATGTTAAAGTAACAAAAGAAAATATAATTAAGAAGTTGTTCAAGTGATATGCCATTAGAGATAGGTGTTCAGTTAGATATAATTTTTTATACCTTTCTTTCAGGAATTCTTGTAGGAATACTATTTGATGAATATAGAATAATAAGAGGAAGTAATACAATCAAAATTATATCTATAATTGAAGACATTCTATTTTGGATTTTAACAGCAATTATTATATTTATTTTTCTTTTGTATAATAGTTATGCATTTTTAAGAATGTATGTATATGTATTTATTATTATATCATTAAATCTATATTTCAAATTTATTAGTAAATATATAATAATAATTGAAAAATTTATTGGAAAAGTTATAATAAAAGCTTTAAGAGTCATATTTAAGCATTTAATATATCCAATAAAATTATTTATGTTAAAAATCAGTAATAAAAGTAATTAACTATTGAAAAATTACTTGAATTAAGTAAATATAGTGATTAAAATATATTTATGGAATTTGAATAGAGGTGCTAGATGTGAAAGGAAAATTTAGATTTAAAAATTTAATTATCATAGTGCTGTGTATGTTTTTTGTTTTTGGATTTATTAAGCAACAAAGTGCCATGAATAGAATTAAAAAAGAAACAAAAGAAAAGACAGAAAAACTTCAGCAAGTTAAAGAAGAAAACGAAAAACTTACTGGGGAAATTAATATGTCACAAACTGATGAGTACCATGAAAAATTAGCAAGAGAAAAGCTAAATATGATAAAAGATGGTGAAAAAACAGTAGAGAAAGAATCTACGGGAACACCCTTAGTAGAAGAAACTTCAAACGAAGAAGAAACTTCAAATGAAGAAGATAATTCAAATGAAGAAGATAATTCAAATTCTAATAATGATTAGGTTATAAAAATAATAACATATATTTAAATTCAAGGAGGAATTTTTTTAACATGACCTTAATGGCAGGAAACATAGTGGAAGGAACAATAGTAAACATTACAAATTTTGGGGCTTTTGTAGAGATAGAAGGAAAAACAGGATTAGTTCATATTTCAGAGGTTGCAGATTCATTTGTAAAAGACATAAGACAATACTTAAAAGAACAGGATAAAGTAAAGGTAAAAATACTTTCAATTGATGATAATGGAAAAATAAGCTTATCAATTAAACAAGCAAATGTTCCTAAAAAATCAGCTAAGCCTGTTGAGTTAGATTGGAATAGTGAAAAAACAACAAAAGCAAATTCAACAAACTTTGAGGACAAGATTTCTAAATTCTTAAAAGATAGTGAAGAGAAGCTTCAAGATGTAAAGAAACATCAAGAATTTAAAGGGAAAAATTCAAAAGGAAGATCATAATATAAAAAATAAGAGGCAGAAACTGTTAAGATAAAACTACTAAAATGAGCTAAAAACTATTAACAATATATAGTTTTTAGCTTATATTTTTGGAATCAGTATACAATATGTATAATTCTCATTTTTATACTCTCAGGAAATTGATATTAGGATGTTGTGACATTCGACAGAAAAAAATCAAAAAAATATTTAAAAAGATATTGACAGTATTTAAATCATACTTTATAATTAATTTTGTTGTCGCAAGTCAAGGCAACAAGAGAGTATGCCGAAGTGGCGGAACTGGCAGACGCACAGGACTTAAAATCCTGCGGTGGTTAAACACCGTACCGGTTCGATTCCGGTCTTCGGCACCAACTTTCAAATTAAATAATAACGCGGGGTGGAGCAGTTGGTAGCTCGTCGGGCTCATAACCCGAAGGTCGTAGGTTCAAGTCCTGCCCCCGCAACCATAAAGATGGCGGAATAGCTCAGTTGGCTAGAGCATTCGGTTCATACCCGAAGGGTCGTAGGTTCAAGTCCTATTTCCGCTACCATCCATCTGTGTGCCGAAGTGGCGGAACTGGCAGACGCACAGGACTTAAAATCCTGCGGTGGTTAAACACCGTACCGGTTCGATTCCGGTCTTCGGCACCAAAGACTTAAGAATTTTCTTAAGTCTTTTTTTATGCATTGAAAAGTATAAAATTTTTAGAATTTCAAAGTTAGTGATACTAATACTTTAAAGAATAAAAAGTGTTGCCATTAAGTGTAGTATTAACACTATTTTATTGTATTAATGAATATCATTTATTCTGTGGGTGCTTCTAAAAATCTTTTAGTTGTGAGTAAAAAAATAACACCACCATTGAAAAATAGTAGTAGGTTTGCCAACCATAACTACGATTTTACAACGGAAGTATATAAATAATGGAGAATAGTAGTTTATTACATAATAAGTGTGATTGTGAATATCATATAGTTCTTGCACAATATTTCTGATACTTGCTAATACTATTAAGAAATATTGGATATTTTCAAATTAAACATATCCTGGTGTATCAATATGCAAAAAAACAAGCATATGATAAAAAATAAAAGTATATACAATATTATTTATTAAAATTAACAAAAATTTTTTAGAGGATATATTTTTATATGGTAAGATAAAACACGTCGCTAAGAGACATAGTTAATAAACAAAAAAATAAATTAAAAAAAATTAAAAAAGTTTATTGACTATTAGTTAAAAAAGTGATAACATGAAATTCGTTGTCAAACAAATTTCCTTGAAAAATAATTTTAAAAAAGTTATTGACAAGAAAAAAGTTTGATGATAAAATTAAAAAGTCGCTTGAGGGCGATAAGATAAAATTGGTCTTTGAAAATTGAACAGAATAAATAAGTTATAAGAACCAGCAATTCTTTTATTAGTAAGTTTTTTGAGATTAGAGATTAAACTTTTTATTG